>SKZG01000255.1 GCA_007127495.1 Planctomycetales bacterium | reverse complement strand
TCGTTCCGATTCAATCCCTTGGTGACCAGCCGCATCAGGTCGTTCTTCTGGACGCGGCGCGTTGGATCCTCGCCCTTCTTATCCTCGAGGATGTCGATTTCGCGAACGTCTTTGTAGCTGTCGGTCTCATACCACTTTTTATTGAGGCTGATCAGGTTGACGGCGTTGGCGTCCAGGATCATTTTCTCGAGTTCCGGGACGGAGATACCCAGTTCGGCGGACAGTTCATTTTCATTGGGCGAGCGGCCGAGTCGCGCCTCGAGGTTTTTCATCGCCTCGTTCAGCTTACTAGCCTTCGAGCGGACCAATCGAGGCACCCAGTCCATCGTCCGAAGCTCGTCGAGCATGGCGCCCCGAATGCGCGGCACACAATAGGTTTCAAACTTAACCCCCCGCGAAAGGTCGAATGCGTCGATGGCGTCCATGAGGCCGAAGACGCCGGCCGAGATAAGGTCGTCGAGTTCGACGCCGTCGGGTAACCTTGCCCAAATGCGCTCGCCGTTGTACTTCACCAAAGGCAAATAGATTTCAACCAGCCGATTCCGCAATTCCTGGTTTGTGGGGTCGGCCTTGAAGTCGATCCAAAGCTGTTCGATATCCGCAGGGGCGGCTTTGGTGATGATAGCCATGCATTCCTCCATGAAGGCGCCGAATCAAACTAGGATGAGTTGGGCGATTTGGCGTGTGACTCCGGCTGCTGTCTCGTCGCCAGTTGCCGTGTAATCCGATCGTGAACCGATCGTTCAATGGTCTGTTCTGCAATCCATCCGACAAGATATCCTGCCGCCGCAAAGCACCACAGCGCGCACCACGCCGCGAATACCACACTCTCGGCCTCCCCGCCCAACAGGAATCCTCGGGCGAGAGCGGTTAGGAAGGCAACCGGGCCTAGGATACCGGCGTAAGTGCGTGCCACGAATCTGCCCTGAGTTGGCCGCTAAACTTGGCGCAAACGCCCTGTTTTGGCGGCGCCGTGTTTGCCGACAATGCTCCCCTATTATCGGACGTATCCGGGCTGTGCTTGAACGATTGTCTTCAGTCATTCGTATTTCCAGCATGTCGGATATCCATTAGGGCTCCTAAGCCGCCCGGCGATGCCAGGTCGGTAAACTACACAGGTTTCCCGCCACACGGTATACCTGGCGAGTCACGGAATCGGTAGGCATGGTGAGAACAAAAGGTTCGCCCAAGGATGCCGCGCGTCGTATTCCCGCATCGGACGCCACACTACCGATTGTGGCCGGTTCGAAGGCCAGGAATCGGCGGCACGCTTGCGCGAGTCGGGCGTGAACTTCCTCGCCATCGGCCGAATCGTGCACCGCATTGATCAGTGTGGCCAGCGAGCCCGATGGTTTGCTTGAATACAATGTCTTGATCGCCGCATAGGCGTCCATTACGGAGTCGTCGTCGGCCGTGGTTATCAGCATCATAAGGTCAGCGGCGTGCCACATCCTGATTGTCGGCATTCCGCAGGGGGGCCCGGTATCGATGAGCACCCAGTCTGCGGTGTCGCTCAGCGCGCGGAGGGGTCCAAGCACGGGGTCGCACGTCTCCGGTGGATAGTCGGAAATTCGCTCCAAGCTCCCCATGCCGGCCAGCACATGGATACCACCGGGGCCTGCTTGCAGAGCATCGGCAACCGCCGAGCGCCCGGCCAGAACGTCGGCCAACGAGGGGGCATCGTTCAGCCGGCAAAGCGCGGCCAGGTCGCCGCCGCGCGAATCGGCGTCGACCAAAACCGTTCGAAGGCCGCGCTGACCCATTGCCACGGCCAGGTTCAGCGCCACCGTGGTTGTGCCGACTCCTCGCCTACTACCGCCCATCAGCACGACCCGAGGACGGTACTCACGACGGGACGCATTATCGGCTGCATTGGCCAGCATGAGACGCCGTAATGGATTGGCTTGGTCCGGCATGATGACGTTTCTGCGGAGGCGGAGGGCAACGGCTTGATTACCGCAGCAGGTTGAGTGGTCGGTGGAACGTATCGGATGGGACGGCGAAGGGCTTGGAACGACTGGGACGCGGATCAATGGCCAAGGACCATACCGGCAAGGCGGGCGGCATCGGCCGTTTCGATGTCGTCAGGCACATTCTGCCCGTTGGTCAGGTAGCTCAGAGGCGGCCCACCGGAGCGCAGTAGGGGAAGGATGTTGCCGAGGCTGGTCGCCTCATCGAGTTTGGTAAGGATCAGGGCGGTGGGGCGTGCGGCGGCAAATCGTTCCGCCGTTTGCACCAGGGTACGGCTGCCGGTCACGCCACTGAGGACCAAATGGATCTCGTCCGCCCCGGCTTCATCGAGGAACGCCCTCAGCTCCCGGATGCGCACCTCGTCCTTAGGGCTGCGTCCCGCCGTATCCATGAGCACAAGGTCGAGGTCGTCCATGCGGCGGAGCGCCTCTCGCATTTCTCGCGGCGAGGAAACCACGTGCATGGGCAGGTCGATAATATCGGCATAGGTGCGCAATTGCTCCACGGCCGCAATGCGGTAGGTATCGACCGTGATCAGCCCCACTCGTCGCTTCTCCTTCAGCCGGAAATTGGCCGCCAGTTTGGCGATGGTGGTGGTCTTGCCCACCCCCGTCGGACCGACTAACGCCGCGACCCGCTGCCGATCGGTCGGCGCCTGAATGGGGCCGGCGATGGGAATCTCGCTTTCGAGCACGCGGGCAAGGCGCGCGGCCACGAGCATCGGCTCCGACAACTCGCGCCGCGGCGTCTCACTTTGGATGCGCCCGATCAACTCGCGAGCCACGTCTTCATCGATATCGCACTCAATCAGGTCGGTGAACAGGCGGAATAATTCCTCGGGCAAATCGCGCGCGGCCGGGCTCTGCTGCTGTCGGCAAAGCTGCTCGATCATCGCCTGCAAGTGCTGAAGCTGTCCTTGCACGCGTTCGGGCGCGTCCGGCGGAGTCGCCGGCGCCGGGTTCGGAGCCGGGCGTGGGGGCCGGAAGCGGTCCTCGGCATGCAGCCGGCTTGGCACGTGAACGTCGACCGACGCCGTGACCTCGATGTGCCGCGGGCCGCGCAGCAGGCCGAAAAGCCGCCGGTTACGTACCTCGCGCGTGTGCAAGATGGCCGCGTCCGGCCCCAGTTCGCAGCGCACCAAGCTGAGTGCCTCGTGCATTGTCGTCGCTTTGTAGGTTCGCAATTCCATGGGTATTCCATGCTCGGATGTTTCGGGAAAACGGCAACCGGCGCCGTGCCTTTCGTCGATTACGCAGCGTCACTGACCATGGCGACCGACTCAATTTGGGTATCTCGCGTGATTTCGTTGTAACTGAGGACCACCAGGTGCGGCAAATGCGGCAGGGTGATCTGCTTTAAGGCAGCGCGGATTTGCGGGCTAACCAATACAATGGGCGGATGATGTGCCACTGTGAGCCGTTCCGCCTCAGCGGCAATCTGCCGGCACGCCGCCTCCACCGCAACCGGCGACAGGCGAACCAGCAGCCCATGTTCGTTGTGGTCGAACCCTGCACGAATCCGGTCCTCCAAGCCCGGGTCGAGCGTCACTACGTACATGCGATTGTCGCGGTCGCGAAAACGGGTGCAAATGGCGCGTGCCAGCCGGTGCCGTACGTACTCGGTGAGCAGGATCGGGTCTTTCACGCGCGGGGCGTAGTCGCCCAGGGTTTCCAGGATGGCCCCCAACTGCCGAATGGGCACCCCCTCGCGCAAGAGCATCTGGAGGATGGTTTGCACTTCGGCCAGTTTCATGACACTGGGGATCAATTCTTCGACCACTGTCGGCGAAGCTTTCTTCAACTCGTCGATCAGGTGCTTCGCGGCATCGCGCGTGAGGATTTCGTCGGCGTGCTTGCGAACCAGTTCGGTAAGATGCGTCGCAATCACGCCGCCCGGCTCCGCCACGGTGTAACCGAGCAACTCGGCCTGGTCGCGCATGCCCGGCTCGATCCACAAGGCCGGCGTACCGAATGCCGGATCGCTGGTCGGAGTGCCGGGCACCTTGCCATTGGTCATCCCCGATTCGATCGCCAGATAGAGATCCGGATAGACGGTTCCCTCGCCGACGGGCATGTCGGCCACCTTGATCCGATACTGGTTCTGCTCCAATCGCATGTTGTCGCGAATGCGGACCTTTGGCAGCACGATGCCAATGTCGGCGGCCACGTTCTGCCGGACGCGCTGCACGCGTTCGAGCAAATCGCCGTTCCGCTTCGGGTCAGCCAAACGAATGAGGCCGACGCCGATTTCAATTTCCATGGGGTCGACGGCCAAGTAGTCCTCGACGCGCTCATCGCGCGGCTTGGCGGCCTCGGCCCGCTTCTTGGATGCCTCGGCAGCCACCTCGGCATGGGACCTGCGCGCGAGCACCGTTGCCAGGCCCACGCAACTGGCGCCGATGGTCAACAGGGGCACGGTGGGGAGGTTCGTAAAGACAAGAACCCCCAGAAAAGCGCCGGCCACTCCCAATGCCTGCGGACGCGAGAAGAGCTGCCGTAGGAACTCCGCCGGCAGGTTCGTTTTGGAACTGCTCCGGGTGACCAGCAATCCGGCTGCCAACGAAATCAGAAACGCCGGCACTTGGCTGGCTAAACCATCGCCGATGGTCAGCTTCGTGTAGAGCGAGCCGGCATCGGCAAGCCCCATGCCGGCCTGAGCCATGCCAATCACCAGGCCTCCGACGATATTGATAATGGTAATGACAATACCTGCGATGGCGTCGCCGCGGACGAACTTGCTGGCACCGTCCATCGCGCCGAAGAAGTCGGCCTGCTGCGTGATTTCCAGCCGGCGTCGCTGGGCTTCATGCTCGTCAATGATGCCGGCGTTGAGATCGGCATCGATGGCCATTTGCTTGCCGGGCATGCCGTCGAGGGCAAATCGGGCGGCCACTTCGCTGATGCGCGTGGCGCCCTTGGTAATCACGATAAACTGGATCAGCACGATGATGGCGAAGATGATCAGCCCCACCACGATGTTGCTGCCCGCCACAAATTCGCCAAATGTGTGGATGACTCCGCCGGCGGCCAGAAGACCGTCGGTCTGACCCCGAGTGAGGATCAAACGCGTGGTCGCGACGTTGAGCACCAGCCGGAACAGGGTGGTCGCCAACAGCAGCGAGGGAAATATGCTGAACTCAAGCGGGGTCAGGACAAAGACGGTGGTCAGCAGCATGATGACCGCGACTGTGATGTTCGCCGCCAGCAGCAGGTCCATCAGGGCCGACGGCAACGGAACCATGATAACCAGCACGCTGGCAATGATTCCGACCGGCAAAATCAATTCTTGAACGCGAGTCCATGGACTCACTTGCACGCTGCCCGAAGCCAACTGCATCTCCCGACGCTAAAACTCCGAAAAAAGACCAAACAGGACGTTTGTTCGCAAAGGCTGTTGTTCGGCGAGGTATCCGTGGAGACGGATCCTCGCCGCGACCGCGCGGTGAACAACCCTTATGTGCGGCGAAAAGCCGGCGAAGGATAGTCGAAATGGGGGCCGGAGTCCAGATCGGTTTCAGCGAAGAAGACCGGCCCGAAGAGACCGTCTAGGCAGCCCTTGCAAGAGGGGGCCCGCCGGCCGCATCGGCGGTCGTATCGGTGCCGGAAGCGGTGTCTTGGCGTTTACGTACCGCTCGCTCGCTGATTTCAGCAAACGCCAATCCCGAGAAGAGCGCGAAAAGCACTCCTTCGGTTCGCTCCGTGAGCAACGAGTTGACTGAGCCGGCAACCAGCATGAGCACGAGCACACCGTCAGCCACGTGACGCATCGGTGGCGAAAGCAACCGGCTCGTTCGCCAGTGTGCCACGAAGAAGATGGCGAACAGCGCGGTACCTAGCAAACCGGTTTGCGCAGCGACCATCGCGTATTCCGAATGCAGATTATAGGTAGCCAGAAACCCGCCGTCCTGCTCCAAATGATGTTTCACGTTTCCTACACCCACGCCGAGCAACGGATTCTTGGCAAGCAGTTGCAAGCCCGCTCGATACCACTCCAGTCGGAGGCCGCAGGACGTGCTGGTTACAGGCATGTTCCATCCTTCCGGCACCAAGGGCCCACCGCGAAAATGGTGGTCCACATATCCGCTTACTTCCCTGGCCGCAACGCGAATTCGCTCATTGAAAACACTGGAAAAATGGCACCCGACTAGGGCGATTCCCCCGACTGCCGCAGCAACATAGACCACCTGGCGCATGCGAAGTCGCTGCAAGCAGAAGAGCAGGATCAGCGCCCCCAACGTCAAATAGCCCGTCCGCCCGCCGACCATGAAAAACGTGTTCCACATTGCTAGCAATGCAATCGGGCCCGTCAGCCACCGCCAGCGCGGCTGATCGACAAAGCGATGGGCGATCAGATAGGCGAAGAAACCCATGCAAATGCCGTGGACGATGTGGTTGTTGAAAACCGTGGCGTTCGCCGGGTTGAGCGTATGGCGATTCTCAATCGGCGGCACGCCGATGGCCGTCAAGATCGAGCCGACCAGTGTGATGACCATGGCTGCTTCAAAAG
>SKZG01000161.1 GCA_007127495.1 Planctomycetales bacterium | reverse complement strand
GCCGAGTTCACCGGCACCGGTTTCCCCAGGGTGTTCTACCTGCGCTACCATTCCTACCCGATCTACTTCCCGCTGTTGGCGCTGGCGCAGTGGGCGAAGAAGGTCGGCCCCCTTTTGGCCCCACGACACCACACCGACCATGCGTTTCCCGCTTTCGCTGACCCGCTCCATGACGTCCTACCTCTTGCGCAAGCGGCTTGCCGGCGAACGCAAGTTCCCGCTCGTGCTCATGCTCGAACCCCTGCACGCCTGCAACCTACGGTGTAAGGGCTGCGGGCGAGTTCGGGAATACTCCGCCACCATCGGGCAACGGCTTTCCGTCAAGCAATGCCTGCACGCGCTGGAAACGTGCGGTGCGCCCATCGTCAGCGTGTGCGGCGGCGAACCGCTCATCTACCCGGAAATCGAACAGCTCACCGGCGAACTCCTCGCCCGGAGCAAGCACGTGTACTTGTGTACCAACGGCACGCTGCTCGAGCGCAAGCTTCCCGGCTTTCCAAGAAATAAGCGGCTGATGATCAATGTCCACCTCGACGGCATGGAAGCCACCCACGACGCCGGCGCGGGACGCGACGGTGTGTTCACGGCGGCCGTCCAGGGCATCGAGGCCGCCAAGCAGGCCGGGTTCCTCGTGTACACCAACACGACCCTATACAAGGAAACCGACCTGAACGAAATCGCCGTGTTGTTTCAGTATCTCACGGAGTTGCGGGTGGACGGCATGATGATTTCGCCTGCCTTCGGCTACCAGGCCGTGCAGGACGAGAACCCGGCAGGCGCCGAGGCGATGTTCATGACGCGCGACGACGTCCACCGGAAGTTCCGGCAGGCGCGCAAGGTGCTCGGTCGCTTTCGCATCACCGCCTCGCCCGTGTACCTCGACTTCTTATGCGGACGGCGCGAACTGCCCTGCGCGGCGTGGGCGAACCCCACGTACAATATCGCCGGCTGGCGCGGGCCGTGCTACCTCATGGCCGACGAGCACTACGCCAGCTACGAGGAACTGCTCGCGCAAACCGACTGGGCAGGCCTTGGCCCGGGTGGCGACCCCCGCTGCCGCCACTGTTTGGTACACTGCGGCTTCGAGCCGGCCGCCGTACTTTCGGGCAAGCACTTCCGCGATCTGTTGAAGATGGCCGTCTGGCAGATGCTCTGAGCGGCTATCCGGAAAATCCCCCGCTCCCTTTGGGAGAGGGGCTGAGGGTGAGAGCCCTCACCCTAACCCTCTCCCGGAGGGAGAGGGGACATGGGGCCGAGCCATTCCCGCTAGCCTCTGAGCGGCTCCAAGAGTTGCACTGCGGCCCGTGCCCGCACTCCGCCCGCCCGCATCAGACCGCGGCCGCCGGCTCGCGGCCGAAGCATACCAGGCACATGTCGTCGCTCTGGGGGCGTTCGCCCACGAATTGCTTGACGTCGTCGAGAATCGCCTTGCCGATGCCCTGCGCCCCCGCGTCGCTCGCAGCCAACCGGCCCAAGAGCCGGTCCGAACTGTACATCTGCTCATCGCGGTTCATCGCCTCCGTAATTCCGTCGGTATACAAGCTGATGCAGGTGCCGGCCTCGACGGGCACGACGGCCTGCGGATAGGCAGCGTCGGCTTCGACCCCCAGCGGCAGGCGGGAAGCGTCTGCCGCAAGCGCCACAATGCGCCCGCCCGCGTCGCGCAGCAGCGGCGGCATGTGCCCCGCATTCACCACGGTCAGCTCGTTCGTGGACGGGTCCAGCACGCACAGCACCAAGGTGACAAAGCGGTCTTCCCACCCATTGCCGCAAAACACCCGATTGAGCCGCTCCATGGCGGCGCTGGGTGTCGGCTCGGCGGCCAGGCAAAAACGAGCCTCTGCGGAAAACTTCGCCATCAACAGAGAAGCCGCAATCCCTTTACCCGAAACGTCGGCCACCACAATCGCCGTCCGGTTGCCCGGCAGCACGACATAGTCGTAGTAGTCGCCGCCAATCTGCCGTGCGGCCTGGTAGAAGTTGAAGAACTGATACCCGTCGATCGCGGGCGGCCGGGGCGGGAGAAAGCCCCGCTGAACCTCGTGCGCCAGGGCCAAATCGCGCTCGAACATCTGCTCGCGCACGACCGTTTCGTGCAATTGCGCGTTCTCCACGGCCACGGCCGCCTGGCACGCAACACTCGCGAGCACGTCGAGGTCTTCCCGGCTGAAACGCCCGCGCTGGTCCAGCGCGTCAATCTGGATGGCGCCCAGCGCCTCACCGGAACCGCTCACCAGCGGTGCGCACATCATCGAACGGATGTGGAAATCGACAATGCTCTCCGCCATGTCGAACCGCGAATCGCTGGCCGCGTCGGCCGAAAGGATCGCCTCCTTGGCGCCCATGACACTGCCGATAATCGTTCGGCTGATGCGGATCGTTTGCCGATCGTCCGCCTCGCGGTATTTCACCGCTTTGGGTACAAGCCGGCCGGTTTCCGGGTTTCGCAGCACGATGAAGCCGCGGTCGGCCTGAACAAATATCTTGAACAGGCTGTCCAACAGCTTCGGCAGCACTTCGTCTACCGAAAGCGCCGTTCCGAGGTTCTGGCCGATCTCGATCAGCGCCTTGAGCTTCGCCTGGGCGTTGACCTCCGAACGCAAGGCCGCCGACGTGGTCGAAACGTCGACCTTCGACATGATCGTCGAATTAGACGGCGGCTGCGCATCGTCGAAGAGTACCCCGTCGAGCAGCTTGTCCGGTGCCCGTTCGGTGTCGGGAGGCGTGCCGGGCAATCGCTGGTGGAAGACGAACACCAAGTCGCAAATGCTCAACTGGTCGCCCTCGTCGAGCCGCTGGCGCCCCTCAACAGCCCGATTGTTCACAAAGGTGCCATTGCGACTGTTGAGGTCCTCAACGAAGAAGTCGCCCTCGAC
Organism: Planctomycetales bacterium; assembly: GCA_007127495.1. GTDB lineage: Bacteria > Planctomycetota > Planctomycetia > Pirellulales > Thermoguttaceae > PWXP01. The sequence continues at coordinate 3,604 of SKZG01000161.1, read as the reverse complement.
GGCGACGAGTCGCGCATGATGGCGGCTCACCGCCGCTGACTCAAGCACAATGTCGCAATCTGGATGCCGTCCCAACAGAGCCCGCTCACCCTCGAGCGGAAACAACTGTCCCGGGTTCGAACCTTGCAACGCCCGAAGCACGGCCATGATAGCACCTTGGAGCTATAAGTATCAGGTCACGTTAGCGGCATTGGGTGCCCGTTCGCGGGCGAAGGTCCCAATTTTCGCGCCACGAGGGGTACTTGCCCAATCGGCCTGCCGCGGCGGCGGTCCTCGTCAGGTGCTGGGAGGCCCTTGACGCGGCAGGATACACCCTCTACGTTATACGAATGCGCCGCGTTTGGACAGCCCCGACGCAGGACGCAGCGGATTCGACTGGGGAATAGTGTAACGGCAGCACGACTGACTCTGGATCAGTTAGTCTAGGTTCAAATCCTAGTTCCCCAGCTTCTTTGTATTTGTACCGGAAATGGTTACCCCGGCCGAATGGGTGCGGCTCCGCCCGCCTCGTTCAACGCCGGAAGCGAGAAGATTAGTCCAGGGAGATGCAATGGCTCGTAAGGTACTCAACCGCAAAGGGTTGCGAGAAGAAAGCGACGCCGCCGAACGGGCCGACGTCGAGCAAAAGACGAAGAAGACCGCAAAACGAAAGGTCGTGAAACGAAAAAGTCGAGCGAAAGTGGTCAAGGAGGTTCGGCTGAAAGCCTTTTGGGGCGTTTTCAACCAATCGCTGCGTCGTGTGGCCCTGTTCGAGTACGCCCAGCGCAAAGATGCCGACGCCAAGGCCAAGGAAATGAGCAGTTCGCAAAAAACTCCCCATTTCGTCCAACTCGTCAAAGAGGTGATTGAAGAGTAGCGCCGGCCCGCCCGTGAACGGTTACGATACTCGTTGTGGGCCGTTTTTGCGCCCTTGTGGCACGGGGCATCGTGCCCGCGGGAATACCATTTGCCCGCGGAAATACCATTTGCCCGCGGGAATACCATTTGCCCGCGGGAATACCATTTGCCCGCGGAAATACCATTTGCCCGCGGGAATACCATTTGCCCGCGGAAATACCATGGGCACGATGCCCCATGGTACGGCAAGACGCAATTTCCTCCGGCATCATGTAGAAAATATGGCTCTTCCGGTTCCAAAAGCAGTATAGGGGTCAACCATGTGCGGTCCAAGACGATACCCAGCGGCGCCGAGCCGCGGCACTCGAGCATGCTTTTGCACAGCCGCAGTCCTGGCACTGTGCCTGGCCGGATGTGGTGCCCCCGAAGGCGGCGAGCCACGGCCATCGGCGGCGGGGCCGGCAACGATTCGGAACATTTCGACGCGGAACCTGCCCAAGCTGGGGCCGACCATGGTGCCGCTTGACCAAGGTCGCGTCGAAATCGCGCCGCCGGAGAATTGGCACGTGCCCCCACGACGGGCCCAGTGGCTGGTCCGGTTTCAGGCCGACCCGGGCAGCCCGTATCCCATCATCTTCCTGACCGCCGACGACTCGCAAACCCTACCCGACGTCACGCTGAACAACCTCGACGCTTTCGCAGCCCAAGTGCGCAAGCAGTTCCAGGATGATTCCCACAGGCAACGGCTGGCGGCGGGCGTGCGGCCGATTGTGGTGGGCGATTTCCACGGCGTCCTGTACCAAAGGTGGGGCAAGGCCGAGGGACGTGTTATGGAACGCCGGATGCTCGAAACCGTTGCAAACGGCCGAAGGTATACCTTCGAATTACGCACCCGCGAAGGGCTGGCCGAGGAAGCCATGCCGTACCTGTACGCCGTCGCTGCCGGCGTCAGGTTCCGCGCGGCCGAGCAGAACGGCGATCCGACCCCGGACCAGGAACTCCCCCCGGACCAGGATCCAATCCTTGACGACGACCTGGGCGGACTGGAAGCCCCGTGAGGCCGGCGCAATTGACGAAACCGGAACCGACATCCGAGCCTGCCAAGATGCGGCGTTATGCGGCCACGGTCGCCCGCCGGCTGAAGCGGCATTACCCCGACGCCACCTGTTCGCTGCACTTTCGCTCGCCGCTTGAGCTATTGGTCGCCACAATTCTTTCGGCCCAATGTACGGATGAGCGGGTGAATCAAGTCACACCGGGCCTGTTCGAAAAGTATCGCACAGCAGCCGACTACGCTAGGGTGCCGCAGGAGGAATTGGAAGCGGCTATCCGAAGCACGGGCTTCTTTCGGAACAAGGCGAAGAATATCCGCGCATGCTGCCAAACCCTGCTGCAGCAGCATGGCGGCGAGGTGCCCAGTCGTATGGATGCCCTGGTGGCGCTTCCGGGTATCGGCCGGAAATCGGCAAACGTGGTCCTGGGCACCGCCTTTGGGATTGGGGTGGGCGTGGTGGTTGACACGCATGTGACCCGCGTGAGCCGCCGCCTGGGCTTGACGGAGCACAAGGATCCCGAGAAGATCGAGCGAGATTTGATGGCGCTCTTTCCTAAATCGCAGTGGATTGACCTTGCCCACGCGATGGTGCATCATGGCCGCCGGATTTGCACGGCGCGAAAGCCGAAGTGCGGCGCCTGCCCGTTTGGCGATATCTGCCCCCGAATCGGCGTCCCGAATTAAGAACCTCTAACCATCGCGCGCTATGAATTCGAATGCCATTGTTGGGCTTGCCGAAATGCAGCCGGATCAGGAAGGCGACTTGTTCGTCCTGCTTTCAGCCAAAGAAGAACTGCTGACCAAGACGGGTAAGCCGTACTTCCGCGTCACGTTCCGCGACGGCCATAAGGAGGTGAGTTTTCCCATTTGGGGCGATTCGCCCTGGGCCGCCGACTGCCGAAACACGTGGACGCCGGGGCAGTTCTACAAGCTCCGGGCAACCTATCGCGAGACGCAGTACGGCCCCCAGCTCGACATCCGGCGCATTCGCGAGGCGACCGACGCCGACCAGGCCGATGGTTTCGATCCGGGCGCCATCGTGCCGTGTTCGCGATTCGCCCCCGAGGCCATGTTCGACGAGCTGCTCGCCTTGGCGCGCGAAAAGATCGAGGCGGCCCCCCTGCAGAAATTGGTCGAGGAACTGCTCCAGACCCATCGCGAGGCGCTGCTCCGGGCGCCCGCGGCCCGGCGGAATCATCACGCGTACGCGGGCGGACTGCTCGAACACACGCTCAGCGTTGCCCGGACCGCCGTATTCCTGGCCGAGAAGTACTCCGTATACTATGCCGACATGGAACCGCCGCTCGACAAAGGGCTGGTGGTGGCGGGGGCCATGCTGCACGACCTGGGCAAGCTCCGCGAACTCGACGCCCAGCTTCACGACACGACATATACGGCCGAGGGCACGCTCATTGGCCACATGCTCCAGGGGCGCGACATGCTGCGCGAGTCGCCGGCCTTTGCGAAGCTCGATGCCGACACCCGCCTTCGGCTCGAACATCTTGTCATCGCCCATCAGCGACTGCCCGAATGGGGCTCGCCCAAGCCGCCAATGACCCCGGAAGCCTTGCTGGTGCATTACGCCGACGACATCGACGCGAAATACCAAATGATGTACGCAGTCCTCCGCGATGACACCACCCCCGGTCCCATCACCTCGCGGCGGAACATACTCGGACAAAATGTTTTTCGTGGCTGGGCACAAGCTGGGGT
>SKZG01000195.1 GCA_007127495.1 Planctomycetales bacterium | reverse complement strand
TAAGACCCAGCTCGGCGCCCTCGACCGCGATTACCTGGCGCATTGGGCCGGGGAACTCCACGTAACCGACCTGCTCGCCCGCGCGTGGCGCGAAGTGGAGGCGTGAGAAGGCCTTTTGCCGAAAGGTCTTCCGTCAACGCAGCCACCACCTGCGCCCAGACGGGTTTGTCCACGAAGATTCGGAAGGCGTAGTCGGCACTTCGGGACTCCCCCATCTGACAGTCGCCCAGCAGGTCGGGGAAGCGCCCCTGCAATGCTTCCAGGTGCGGGCGAAGCGTCGCGCGCACCATGATCCGATTCGGATCGACCGGCTGATGATGCCTGCCATCGCCCTGGCGGGCGCACACGGCGCTGTAGAATCCGTATTTTGTAAAGAGCCACATGGGTGGCTCCTCCTCGCGTTGGCTCGACTGCACGAAGCTGGAAACCGCACCGCTCAAGATACTATGGACGCGGCTTCCATTGCAAGGGGCACCCGTAACGCCAACGCGCCGCGGCCCAGGCTACTGCGGCGGCCACTCATCGATCCCCCGGGGCGAGCCCGGAGGGGACGTTCTTATGCGCGGCGCGGGTGTCACCGGGGCGGCGGCCGGCGGCCAGCCGTTGCGCGATGCGGGTTGACGGCGGATCGTGCTGTCCATATTGCGCTTCTTCGCAATCGGCGCCTGCCGGCTCAGAACGGAATATCGTCCTCCCAGTCGAACGGTTCCTCTTCGCCCGACAGCCGGGCTGCGAACTCCCTGAGCTGGCGCTCCAGATCGGCACACTTTGCGCTCAGGTCGGCGCGGGCGTCGCTGACGGCGCGAAGTTCTTCGCAGAATCGCTCGACCACCGGGCCGACCAGCGCCGGGCCGGCGTCCTGCAACGCCGTACGCAGGTTGCCGAAATGGCGATTGAGCGACTCCATGTACGGCCGGGTGTCGGACGACTCCTTCAAATCGACCCAAATCGTAGTACAGCACGTTTTCGTGCGTGCCGCACGGGCCGAACCGGAACGCCGCCGATTCCCGGCTCAGCCCCGGCGGACAGGCCCTGAACACCGACCACTGCTCGCCGCGGTCCTGGAGATTCCAGTCGATGTGGCCCCTGCCGGCCAGGAGCACGTCGCGGGGCGCTTGGCCCCGGAGGTCGTCGCGCGGGGTCATGAGCCAGCGGGCGTGGATTTCGGCCACGGCATGCTCGGCAAGGGGAACATCAACCTTGCCCGCCCGCTCGGGCAATTCGGTGAACGTCCAGCCCGCCGGCGGCGTCCAGTCGCCCGAGGCGGCGCTTTCGGCTCGGGCGGCAAGACACTGCTCGACGATGAACCGACACACGCGACCATACAGCACCTTGCGGAAATCGAGCGGCCCGGCGGCAAGGCGCTCGTTCCGCCGCATTTCGGCCTCGGCGTCCCAATCGACGGCATCGAACCGGAGCTTCCAGTCGTCGGCCAGATGGAAGGTCACCCACGGATCGTCCTCGCTGCGGCCGCGGGCATAGCGATACTGCACCTGTCCTGCCTGAATGGGCGTCGAGTAGGTCGACTCGGCCACCACGAGCCGCGCCCCGAGGTCGATGATGCACACACCCGCATCGCACGGTTCGTCGCACATGCCGCTGCTCCATCCGGCGAAGGGCCCGCGCCCGTCGGGTTCGACAAACCGGGCCATTGCGGCCTCAAGTTCCTCGATCGTCTCCGGATCGGCCGAGAGCGCCGCCACCACTTCGTCGATACAACTGGCGTGCGGGTGGCCGTGGATGGCGCGATCCGGGCCGATAATGGTCATGGTCACCTGGCTCATAGTGGGCTCCTTGTCTGAAAGGGTGGGCGCTGAAGGTTCACCATCAGAATACGCTTGATGTTCGGCCCGTTCAACCGGCCAATCGCAGGGAACTTGATTAATCCGGCTCTTCCGCCAGGAGGGAGACGGCGCCGGGGTCAATGCCGTCTTCGGGGTGCATCACGCCTGGAACGCCGCAACACCGAGCGCTGCGGCAGCGTTATTCAGCGGGACGTCCAGGCTGGCCAGCGGGCAGGCGGCACGCTAGGAACCGACCGTTTCCACAGACACCTCCATTTTCCAACTGGTCTTAGACTAGTCTAATATCAGCCGCATCGGCTGTTAATTGGCAGGCGCTTGACCGTGAAGCGGCTATGCCGCCCCTCTGCGGGGGCGGCCCGGTTTGCTTGCCCGAGGGCAGATGCGAACCTAGAATCAGGTAGGACTGGAACCGATCACCGCGCGCTGTCTGCTGCCATGAATTGGAAAACACTCATCCACCCGTCGCGGAAATGGTGGTTCGTCGTTCCGGTCGTGCTGGGTGTGGCGGTTGTGGCGGCTTTCGTGGCCGGCAGGAAGCCGCCGGAGCAGATCGACCCGGGCGAGCCGGCCCGCACGCTGCGCGTCATTCGGGTGCCCGTGGTCGACGTGCTGCCGCGGATGCTCGCTTACGGCACGGTTCGGCCCGGGCAGGTGTGGCAGGCCGTGGCGGAGGTGCGCGGCACGGTGCTCGAAACCCACGAGCAGTTGAACTCCGGGGCGATGGTTCGCCGGGGCGAAATGCTGTTGCGGATCGACCCGGCCGAATATGAGCTGGCCGTCGCGCAGTTCGAGGCCGACATCGCGCAGCTTCACGCGCAGTTGGCGGAACTCGAGGCCAAGAAGGTCAACGACGAGGCATCGCTCGAAATCGAGCAGTCCTCCTTGGCTCTGGCCGAGCGCGAACTGGCCCGGCTGGAATCCCTGGCAGAGCGAAAGGTCGTTTCGGCGTCCGAGGTCGACCAGCAGAACCGCACCGTCCTGACGCAGCGGCAGGGAGTCCAACGATTGAAGAACTCGCTATCGCTCTTCCCGCAGCAGCGCAAGGCCCTGGAAGCCGGGCTTGCGGTGAAGGAGACCCGGCTCGCCCAGGCGCAACTCGACCTGGAGAAGACGGTCATCGAGGCGCCGCTCGACTGCCGGCTGGGCGAGGTGCGCATCGAGCCGGGGCAGTTCGTCGCCGCGGGGCAGTCGCTCTTCGAGGCGCACGGAACCGACGTGGCCGAATTGGAGGCTCAGGTGTCGCTCGACCGGCTCCGCAACCTGGTTCGCCCCGAGTTGCGCGAGGCGGCCGTCGTCGCCATGGACTCCGAAAGGATGCAGAAGGTGCTCGACTTCGAGGTGACCGTGCGTTTTCGGACCGGCGATTTCGTTGCAGAATGGGAGGGGCGCGTCGCTCGGCTTCGCGAGCAGTTCGACCCGCGCACACGAACCGCCGGCCTGGTCGTCGCCGTCGACCGGCCCTACGAGAAGGCCGTTCCCGGCAAGCGCCCACCCCTGGTGCAAGGGATGTACTGCGAGGCCGAACTGCGCGGCGCCGTGCGTCCGCAGCGAGTGGTCGTTCCCCGCTCGGCCATTCATCAAGGGCACGTCTATCTCGTGGGGAGCGATGGGCGCCTGGAGCGGCGAAGCGTCGAGGTCGAGTTCGTCCAAGGCGGATTCGCGTGCCTGCAAGAGGGGCTTTCGGGCGACGAGACGCTCGTGATTTCCGACCCCGCGCCGGCCATCGAAGGCATGCTGGTCGAACCGGTGGTCGATGAAGACGCCCGGGCGCGCCTGGTAGCGGAGGCCACGGGCGAGGAGAGTGCGCCGACGCAGGGAAACGCTGCGATGCGCGTGCCGGCCGAAGGGGACAGTCCCATTTTCGCAACGAATGCCCGTAGTTTGGAACGTAGATTCTCTCCGCCGCCAAAATTGGGACAGTCCCCAGCGGAGGAGAGCTTCCGATGATCGCCTACTTCGCCAGGCACCCCACGGCTGCCAACCTGCTGATGCTCGTCTTTCTGGCCGCCGGCGTGCTGAGCATCGGCAGGCTCCGGCGCGAGACGTTTCCCGACTTCCGGCCGACCGAGGTGGAAATTCGCGTGCTACATCCCGGCGCGACGGCCGAGGAGGTGGAAGAGTCGGTATGCCGGCGGCTCGAAGATGCGCTGGACGGCGTGCGGTTCGTCGAGGAACTGCGTTCCGACGCCCGTCAAGGCCTGGGCATCGTTACCGTCGAGATGCTTCCGCAAGGTAACTACCAGGCCTTCAAGGACGAGATCGACACGGCGGTCGCGGCGATCGACGATTTCCCCTCGGGGACGGACGAGCCGGTCATCACGCAGCTCCACACGACCGACCTGGTGCTGTCGGTGCTGGTGACCGGCCCCATGCCGCCGACCGACTTGAAGACCTACTGTGAAGACTTCAAGCAGCGGCTGGAGCAACAGCGCGACATTTCGCTGGTCCGCCTTCACGGCTTCTCGGACCGCCAGCTTCGGGTCGAATTGTATGAAGAGGCGTTGCGGCGTTACGGGCTCAGCGCGGCCGAGGTGGCCGAGATCGTCCGCCGCCAGAGCGTGAACCTGCCGGCCGGCACCGTTGAGGCCCGCGACAGGGAACTCACCCTCCGCTTCGTCGAGGAGCGGCGGTCGGCGCAGCAGTTGGAGGACCTGGTCATCGTCGCGGGAGCCGGTGGCGCCGAGATTCGCCTGGGCGACCTCGGGCGCGTTGTCGACCGGTTCGAGCACGAGGAGGAACAAGTCCGGTTTGGCAACCGGCGCGCCGGGCTGCTGACCATCGAAATGACCCGCGACCAGGACGTCATCCGCCGCGCCGAAGCGGTCAAGCGGTTCATCGCGGAAGAGCGGCGGCGGTATCCGCAACTGACGTTCGAAATCACCCAGGACAATTCGATCCTCGTCGAGGGCCGGCTGAAGCTGCTAGCGACCAACGGCGCGCAGGGCATGCTGCTGGTGTTCCTTACCCTTTGGCTCTTCTTCAACGTGCGGCTGTCGTTTTGGGTGGTGATGAGCCTACCGGTGTCGTTCCTTGGGGCGTTCTTCTTCATGCCGTACCTGGGTCTGACGCTGAACATGATGACCATGCTCGGGCTGCTGCTGGCGCTGGGTATCCTGATGGACGACGGAATCGTCGTGGCCGAGAACATCGCCGCGCACCGCGCCCGAGGCAAGTCGGCTATGGAGGCGGCGGTCGACGGCACGACCGAGGTGAAGGCCGGCGTGTTCTCGTCGTTCATCACCACCGTGTGCGTGCTGGGGCCCTTGGCGCTGCTCGAAGGTGATATCGGCGCCGTGCTCGAAGTGGTTCCGCTCACGCTCATCCTCGTGCTGGTCGTCAGCCTCGTCGAGGTGTACTGCATTCTGCCGGCACACCTCGGGCACGCGCTGCACCATTACGACCCGGGCAAGGTCAACCGCTTCCGCCGGGCCTTCGATCGGGGGATCGACTGGACCCGCGAGCAGGTCCTCGGCCGCAGCGTCGACGTGCTGTCGCGGTGGCGTTACCTGTGGGTCGGCGCGGTTCTGGGGCTGTTTCTGGTTTCCCTCGGGTTAGTCGCCGGCGGAGTGGTCAAGTTCCAGGCGTTTCCTGACATCGACGGCGACGTGATCGAAGCCCGGCTGGTCCTGTCGCCCGGTACGCCCCTGGCGCGCACCGAGCAGGTCGTCCGACAAATCACCGAGGGGCTGGTGCGGGTGAACGAACGTTTTGTTCCCTTGCAGCCCGACGGGCGAGACCTTGTGCGAACCGTTTACGTCCGCTTCAACCAGAATCCCGACGCCTTCGAGAACGGCCCTCACGTGGCCACCGTCACGGCCGACCTGCTCACCGCGGAACGCCGCAACGCGCGGCTGGACGACGTGTTCGCTGCATGGCGCGAAGAGGTAGGCGACCCGGCGGATGTGCTCAGCCTCGCCTACACCGAGCCGGGGTTCGGGCCCAAGGGGCGCAGCATCGACATTCGCATTCAAGGCAACGAGCTGGAGGAACTGAAAGCCGCCGCCGCGGAAGTGCAGCAGTGGCTTTCCGGCTTCGTGGGCGTGCGCAACTTGTCCGACGACCTGCGCGTCGGGCGGCCCGAGCTGCGCATTCGCCTGCAGGAGGGGGCGTTCGGCCTTGGACTCGACGCCGAAGGCATGGCCCGCCAAGTCCGCGCGGCCTTCCAGGGTGTGACGGCCGACGCGATTCAGGTGGGGCCCGAAGCGTACGAGATCGACGTGCGCCTCGCCCACCGCGACCGCGACAGCCTGGCCGATTTCGAGCAGTTCCACTTCACCCTGCCCGGCGGCGAGCGAGTGCCGCTCGGCGCCGTGGCCTACGTTGAAGCGGACCGCGGATGGTCGCGGATCGCCCGGGTCAATGGCCGGCGCACCGTCACGCTGCGCGGCGACGTCGACGCGCGGCGGACGAACACCATGGCCCTTGTGGACCAGATGCAGCGCAAGCTGCTGCTGGAGTTCCAAACGAAGTACCCCGGGGTGACCATTTCCTTCGAGGGCGAACCGAAAGAGGGGGCCACCACGCGCGCGTCGATCTTCCGCGGCATGATAGTCGGGATGCTCGGCGTGTTCATCCTGCTGAGCTTCCAGTTCCGCAGCTACCTCGAACCGCTCGCCGTCATGGTGGCCATTCCTCTCTCGCTCATCGGCGTCGTGGCCGGGCATCTGATCATGGGCATCTCGCTGAGCATGCCGAGCATCCTGG
>SKZG01000328.1 GCA_007127495.1 Planctomycetales bacterium | reverse complement strand
GTTGCGGGTCGAATGTTCCGATAGTTTTTCGGTGCCCGGCGGCGGCCGATTACTGGCGGTTCACAATCTTTCGATCAACGGCGCCCTGGAGATCCGCTTTGGCGGCACTCGCACCGCGTATTGGCCGTGGAACCCGAGCCGTAGCTACTGGTGATTGCGCGGTTTGTTGCCGAGCAGGCACGGCAGGCCGGCGTGCGGCCGCGTACTCGGAGCTTGCCGAGAGGTAGTGGCCGCCGTCGCACCCGGTTGTGCATCCGTAGTCGGCAGTTGTGCCGCAAGCGCAACCGGCGCCCCGGCGCGGGCAATTGCGCATATTGACGCCCGTATAGTTGCCGTAGCAATCGCATGGGTCGCAGCAGTCGGGCGGATCGCTCAGGTAGTCGCCCCAATATCGCTCGCCACAGGAGGGGCCTACCCACGTCACCGGCCGGAAGATCCGGAAGACGAAGGCGAAGGGGCCCAGGGGCGAGTAATGCCCGTAATGGCAGGGGCCACATGGGTCGCAGGGATCGCATTCAGCAGTTCCACATGCGACTCCAGCGTGCGAACAGCCGCTCAGCCCACAAGCACCATCCGGGCACGGCGTGGGATCGCACAGGACGCCTGGCCTGAACGGCCGAGGGCCCGGATAACATGCCGCGCATCCGCTGCCAAGTACGAGGAGTATTGAAACAAGACTGAGCAAGTGGAGCCATTTGCGCATGATTCTGTCCCTCGAAGAGTTCGTGCGCGCCGCGATTGGCGCAAATCCAAGTCGATGAGGCCTGCGCCTCTTCAGAAGCTTATCGGCCGGTAGGCCCGCAGAATCGAGAAAATCGTCACAAACAGCAGGATTCCACAATCGTACCCAAATCCCCCACACCGCGTGGGTAGCCTCCTAGAAGCGAGTTTCCCAGCCAAGGTTTAGGCCCTGTGCCCAGAAGTCGGTGCTGCGCCATGCGAACTCGGGCAGGGGCTCGCCACCGGGGGCGATTTGCGGCGGCATGAACGAGGTGTTCACGCGGGGGTCGATGTGGTTGCCGGCCCGCTTCACGTTCCACCAAAGCAGCAGGTCATAGCCCATGTACACGCGGCTGCATTGTGTAAGCTGATAGCCGAACTCGAAACCGAATTGAAGTATCAAGGCGAAATCGTTTCGCTCATAAACACCGATATTCGTGTTTTCGAGAGCCAGAAGGCCGCCCCGATGGGTCACCTGGGTATTGGCGGGCACGACACTGTTTGCCGGTGCGAAGCCCCGTGGCCCGCCACCGTGGGCAAGCTGCATTTGCCCCGGGACATGAATGATTGTTTGGCCGTCGATGGTAACGACCTGCCGATTGTTCCCCATTGCCAGCTTGGCCAGGAATTCGAACGACCAGCGGCCGCGGAAGCGTTGGGCAATCAGGCCGATCTCGCCGCCGTGGAATTCGTTGCGCGAGCGGAACGAATCGCGAACGTCGAAGCGTGTGCCGGCGACATGACCGCCTTGCCCCTCCAACAGGGTGATTTGCTCACGGAGGGTCACCCCGTCTTCGAGCGAGTAATGGCGGTATCCGCCGATCAGGTCGAGCCGCCAGCAGGAGAGGGCGTCGGTACACGATGTTTTGGTCTCACATGACGTTTCGCAGCTACCGCATTCCGAAAAGCAGCATCGTAGGTTCCGCCGTAAATTCGCGCCCGCGGAATGGAAGCTGTTGCTGACACGGGCATCGACTTGCCCTTCAGCCACACCGGGGTAAGCGATAATCTCCACGGCTTCAAGCTGCCGGAGTACGTCATAGAACGGCCGAGTGAGAATGGGCGACCCCTCCGACGAGGCGGAAAAGTTTGCATTGCTCTGCCCCAGGTCGAGCCAGTCGGCCTGGATTGCCCAGCGCCGGCAATCGCCCAGCCAGTAGCCGAATTGGAATCGATACTGATGACGAGCATCGCCGTTGTAGGTTCGACCGCCAAAAAGGATCTCCGTATTAGGTTGGCCGAGGGCTCCCGGTACGGGGTCGTTTGGCGAGCCGGTGGTCACCAGCGGTGGGACGCCCGCGCCGCGCGACCACCACAGCAGGTAGTCGGCCCGAGCCCAAAACCGCCCGGCGGGTCCACATGGACAGCAGGGTTTAGCACATGCCCCTTCCATGCATGCAGCGTCGCCGCACCCGCCAGGGCCGCAAACGCCGGATCGATCGTCCCAATTCCACCGGGTCATCTGGACCAGATTGGTAAAGGGCATCGTAAACGGATATACCGCCGCCTTCAGCTCCCCTGAAATGGGACGGACGGTGGAGTAGGACTGGTCTTGCGCCGGAACTTGGTTAATTGTCAGAAACAGTAAACAGCCGAAAGCGGCTCCTCGGAGCAGACGGTGAGTGCCAGCATTCATGAAATTCCCCCCAATGAAAAGGTGGCGCCCTCAGCGGGCACCAGAAGGCACGCGAGTGTAACGAATGTTCGGATTGTACCCTTTATACCGAATCGACCTGTTTTTTGGATTTCGTTAGCCTTAATGGCCGGTTTAGTCCTTGTCGGCGCCCCATGGCTCCATTTACAATGCAGGGTTCGTCGAACTTCGCCTCGTCGGGGTGCCAGGGCCGGTAATCGATCGGGTTTCAGCGGGAAGGCCGGTGACCAACCCACCCCCTTACGATGTAGTGCGAATACCCCGACAACACCCCAAAGAACCGGCCCTTCCGTTTCCAGGTGCAGACAGTCCATGTTTTTCAGGACGGCACACGGCGCGTGCCTCCTACATTGGCGCGGCCTGCACTTAGAAACGGAAGGGCCAAAAAACTCCATCGTTCCTTCAGGTTTCCATGGCTGTTTCCGATATCGTGGTCCGCGGCGCGCGAGAGCACAACCTCCGCAACGTGGACGTTGTCTTGCCGCGCAACCACCTGATCTGCCTGACCGGAGTGTCAGGGTCTGGGAAGAGTTCCCTGGCATTCGACACACTGTATGCGGAGGGGCAGCGACGCTACGTAGAGAGCCTTTCCAGTTTTGCACGCCAGTTTCTCGGGCAGATGCCCAAGCCCGACGTCGACCTGATTGCCGGATTGAGTCCGTCGATTTCGATATCTCAGAAGACGGCGGGCCAGAACCCTCGCTCGACGGTAGGCACCATCACCGAAATCTACGACTACCTTCGGGTGCTCTATGCTCGGGTTGGTACGGCCCACTGCCCGCAGTGCCATCGCGAGCTTCCTGCCCAAAGTCGCGATCAGATCATCGACCGGATTTCCGCGCTCCCCGAAGGGACTCGATTTCTCGTGCTGGCTCCCATGGTGCGCGGGCAGAAAGGCGAGTATCGCGATTTGCTTGGCGACTTGGTGCGGCAGGGATTCGCACGCGCCCGCGTGGATGGTCGAGTCGTACAACTTGGCGACAACCTGCGGCTGGATCGGCAGATGCGGCACGATATCGAGGTCGTAATCGATCGGCTGACCGCGGGCGAGCGAGTTCGCGGCCGGTTGGCCGAGGCCGTGGAATTGGGGCTGCGCGTGGGAGGCGGCACCCTGATTGTCGCGGCCGACGAGCAGAGCGATCAACGTGGGGAAACCGCCGCGGAGCCTTCCACGCCAGCTCGCGCCACGCGTGCTGCGCCGGCAGTCTCAAGCCCTTGGCCGTCGCCTGGCGACCTGCGGTTCTCTGCCCAATATGCTTGCGCGGAATGCGGATTGAGCTTCGAGCCGCCCAGCCCGCAACTGTTCAGCTTCAACAGCCCTCAGGGCATGTGCCCGGCGTGCAGCGGTCTGGGCGAAATCTATTCCTTCGATCCGGAGCATCTCATTCCGGAGCCGTCCAAGTCGTTCCAGCAAGGCGCCATCGAGCTGGTGGGGCGCTGGCGGGATTTGGGACGCTGGAAGCGTCATATTTATCACGGCGTGGCCGAAACGCTCGAACGACGATACCAGCTTCCGCCGGGAGCCGCACTGGAAACGGCCTGGGAAGACGTCGACCCGCGAATCCGGCAGGGGTTGCTTTGGGGGACCGGCGATGAGCACATCACCTATACCTGGCGCGGCGGGCCGTCGGGTCACAAGTGGGGCGGTACCTGGGAAGGAATCATCCCGCGGCTCCACGCACAATACACCGGCACGAAAAGCCGTCCCCAGCGGCGCATGCTCGAGAAGTACATGCGCGTCATCCGCTGCCAACAGTGTTCCGGCGAGCGCCTGAACGCGCAGGCGCGGGCGGTCACGGTCACCTCGGGCAACGAACGGTTCGCCGCGTGTCCGGAAAGGTCGCTCCCAGGGGTGTGCGCTTTGCCTGTGGTCGAGGCTCGCGAGTTCTTCGCTCAACTGAACCTGGACGAAACGGGGCAGAAGATCGCCGCCGAGGCCATCCGGGAAATTCGCGGTCGGCTGGGGTTCCTCGCAGACGTCGGGCTCGGTTACCTCACTTTGGGTCGGACCGCGCCCACCTTGGCCGGAGGCGAAATGCAACGCATTCGTCTCGCGGGGCAGATCGGCTGCGGACTGGTCGGCGTCCTGTACATCCTGGACGAACCGTCCATCGGCCTCCACCCGCGCGATAACCACCGGCTGCTCGAAACATTGGTCCGCTTGCGCGATCAGGGCAATACCGTTGTGGTGGTGGAACACGATGAAGACACCATGCGCGCGGCCGATCACATCGTCGATTTCGGCCCCGGGCCGGGGGTTCGCGGCGGCCGGATCGTGGCCCACGGCTCGCCGCAGCAGGTCGCCGCCAATGCCGACAGTGTGACGGGGAAGTACCTGACCGGAGAGCGGCGTATCGCCGTGCCGGAGTCGCGGCGCCCAGGGAATGGTCAGAATCTCGTAGTTTGCGGCGCTCGGCACAACAACCTCAAGAACATCAACGCGGAGATCCCCCTCGGCATGTTGATTTGCATCACGGGGGTCAGCGGTTCCGGGAAGAGTTCGTTGGTAGGCGATATCCTGGTCGAGGCATTGCGGCGCGACCTGAACGCCGGGCTCGGCAGCCCGGGCGACCACGATGCCATTGAGGGCCTCGATCACTTGGACAAGATGATTGCCATCGATCAATCGCCCATCGGGCGCACACCGCGCAGTAACCCGGCCACGTACATCAAGGTGTTTGACGAAATTCGCCGCCTGTTTGCCCAGCTTCCCGATGCGAAGAAGCGAGGCTACTCGCCCGGCCGGTTCAGCTTCAACGTGGCGGGGGGGCGGTGCGAAGGTTGTGAGGGGAACGGCTCCAACCGGCTGGAAATGGATTTCCTGGCCGATATTTGGGTGACCTGCCCGGTGTGCGAAGGCCACCGTTTCAACCGGGAAACGCTCCAGGTTCGATACAAAGGCAAGTCGATTGCCGACGTGCTCGAAATGGACATCCAGGAAGCGCTCGACCATTTCCGCAATATCCCCAAAATTGCCGACAAGCTTCAAACGCTGCACGATGTGGGCCTCGATTACATGAAGCTTGGCCAACCCTCGCCCACCCTCTCCGGCGGCGAGGCCCAGAGGGTGAAACTTGCCCGCGAACTGGTCAAACGAAGCACCGGTCGGACCCTGTATCTGCTGGACGAGCCGACCACGGGGCTGCACTTCGCCGATATCGACCTGTTACTTCGTGTACTGCACGGATTTGTGGAGGCGGGCAATACGGTGATCGTGGTCGAACACAACCTGGAAGTGGTGAAGACGGCTGACTGGATCATCGATCTCGGGCCCGAAGGCGGGGAGGAGGGAGGCCGGATCGTGGTCTCCGGCACGCCCGAACAGGTCGCTTCACACCCTGGCTCTCACACCGGGCTCGCCCTCAAGCCGCTGCTGGAGCAGCCCTCCCGGCGGATTGCAGGCGGTGCCGAACGCGCGACCACGGCGGCCGGAGCGCCGCGCGCCGCCCAACCGCCTCGGAAGGTGCAACAGGCCAAGGCCATCAAGGTGCGCGGTGCCCGGCAGCATAACCTCAAGGATATCAACGTCGATATCCCCCGCGACAAACTGACCGTGTGTTGCGGCCCAAGCGGCTCCGGAAAAAGCTCTCTGGCCATGGACACGATCTACGCGGAGGGGCAGCGCCGATACGTGGAAAGCCTGAGCGCGTACGCGCGCCAGTTCGTCGGCCAAATGCCCAAGCCGTCCGTCGAACATATCGAGGGCCTTTCGCCCGCCATCGCCATCGAGCAGAAGAACCTCGGCCACACGCCGCGCAGCACGGTCGGCACGGTTACGGAAATCTACGACTACCTGCGCATCCTCATGGCCCGGCTCGGCACCCCGCATTGCCCCGACTGCGATGTGCCCGTTGGCACCCAGACGGCCGACGAGATCACCGCGAAGGTGATGGAGCGGCAGCCCGGCACGCAACTGTATCTGTTGGCGCCGGTCGAGGTTCGCGTGGGCGAGCGCTATGAAGCGCTTTGGGACGACCTTCGCGCAAGCGGTTACCTGCGCGTGCGCGTCGATGGCGAAACGCACTCGCTCGAGAACCCGCCGACCATCGACCGGCGCCGCAATCATCAGGTGGAAGTCATCGCCGACCGCGTAACGGTGCGGCCCGATTCCCGATCGCGGATTGCCGAGAGTGTCGAAGCGTCGCT
>SKZG01000101.1 GCA_007127495.1 Planctomycetales bacterium | reverse complement strand
GTCGGGGCGTCAGCGACGCACGTTCGCCGCGTGCGTTGGGATTTTCAACTACGGCTTCGTGCCCATCCCGCTCGTGGAATTGCTGTTCGACGACAGCACCCTCGGCGTGTTGTTCGTTCACAACGTCGGGGTGGAACTGGCGATTTGGACCGTTGGGCTGCTGGTGCTCACCGGGTCGGTAGGCCGGAGCTGGTGGCGGCAGGCGGTCAATCCGCCTAGTATTGCCATCGTCGTTGGGGTCGGCCTGAACCTGCTGGGCGGGCGCGTGTTGATCCCCGAGCCTGCCTTCCAGGCCGTGACGTTGCTGTCCCATGCCGCCATTCCCACCGCGCTGCTTTTGGTCGGGGCTACCATTGCCGACGAGTTGCGGCCGGGTCTGAACAGCTTCACCACGGCCCAGAGCGCGAAGATCATCGGCTGGTCGGTCGGGCTCCGTTTGCTCGTGTTGCCTGCCGGATTCGTGGCCGCGGCCCTGCTGATTCCCGCAAGCATCGAGTTGAGGCGGGTGCTGGTGATCGAGGCCGGGCAGGCGTCGGCCATATTCCCCATCGTCATGGCCCGGCACTATGGCGGCCACCCCGGCACGGCGCTGCGCGTGGTGCTGAGCACCGGCCTGGTAAGCCTCATCACCATGCCGCTTTGGATCCTCCTCGGCCTCGCCCTGCTGGGCTCCGTGCCGGGGTAAGGCGCCGTGACGCAATAAAATGACCAGACTGTAGGATGGACATTCTTGTCCGTCGCGGTTTTGACGGGCTCGAAAGCCCATCCTACTGGCAGAATCGGACACGTTATTTTGGCATAGTTCCTAGCGAGGCAGCCTGCTGCGGGAACGGTTACCCGCCGGCCATGGCGGCGGCGTAGGCGGGGTTGTCAGCCTGACCGGCCAGTTCATACAGGAATCGGCTGGGGTGCGTGGGGCGTGGTTTGCCCCATTTCAACCGAGTCAGGGCCAGGGACAGGGTAAGCCGGCTCTGCGCCCGCGTCACTCCCACGTAGCACAGCCGGCGCTCCTCGTCCACGCCCGTGCCGCCTTCCGCCGCAGCCCGATGGTGCGGCAGCAGGCCCTCTTCCATACCCACCATGTACACCTCGGGGAACTCCAATCCTTTGGCCGCGTGCAGGGTCATCAGCACCACGGCATCGCGCTTGAGCTTCGACTCCTTCTTGCGGTCCTCGTCCACACCACTGAGGGCCACGTCGCGCAGAAACCCGCTCAGCAGCGGTTGCTTCGCGCGCCGCTCGTACGCGCCGATCGCGTTGACGATCTCCTCGACGGATGCCCAGCGGGCCTGTTGCTCCTCGGGGTTGGGGTACTGGCGGGCAAGCTCGTCGTAGTAGCCCAGCTCGGCAATGAGTTCGCGGGCAAGGCGGGCGGGCGGTTCCTTCTTGGCACGGCGGCCGAAGTCGGCAAGCAGCGTATGGAGGCCGCAAATGCCCGCCCTCGCGGCCGGCGTGAGTGCGACGTGCCGTTCCGCATGGGGCAGCAATTCCCAAAGCGATTTCGCCTGCGAAACCGCCGCGTCCAGCAAACGCCGGACCAGCGCCGGACCCAACCCGCGGGCAGGCGTGTTCACGATGCGCAGCAGCGACACTTCATCGCGCGGGTTGGCCAGCAGCTTCAGGTAGGCCAGCACGTCGCGCACCTCTTTGCGGTCGAAGAACGACATACCGCCCAGCAACACGTAGGGCACGTCCGCTCGCCGCAGCTCCGTTTCGAACGCCCGCGGCTGCTCGTTGGTCCGGCATAGGATGGCGAAGTCGCGTGGGCGCCGGGTTCCGTTGCGAATGCGTGAGGCGATTTCCTCGACCACCGTTTGCGCTTCCTCGGTTTCCGATTGAAGCTGGAGAACCCGCGGCGGCTCGCCGTCGGTCACCGCGCGGAGCGTCTTCTCGTGCCGCAGGCGATTGAAAGCGATCAGCCGGTTGGCCCAATCGAGGATTTCGCGGGTGGACCGGTAGTTGGTTTCCAGGCGGACGACCTTCGCCTCGGGCCAGTCGCGTTTGAACCGGAGAATATGGCGCACCTCGGCGCCGCGCCAGCCGTAGATCGACTGGTCGTCGTCGCCCACCACACACAGGTTGCGGTGGCGCTCAGCCAGCGCCTTCACAATGCGATACTGAACGGCGTTGGTGTCCTGGTATTCGTCGACCAGCACGTGGTCGAAGCGGCCCGCCTCGCTATGGTGGACCTCAGCGAAACGGCGGAAGAGTTCATCGGTCAGCAGCAGCAGGTCGTCGAAATCCACCGCACCGGCCGCGCGCAGCGCATTCTGATATCGCCGAAAGGCCGCCGATGCGAGGTGGTCCTTATCCGTCGCCGCCGACGCGGCAGCCTGCGACGGTGAAACCCCCAGCGTCTTCCAGCGGCTGATGCGCCAGAGCAGGTCGCCGGGTCGCAACACGCCGTTGGCCACTTTGATTTCGCGGAGTGCCGCGCGGGCCACGCTTTCCTGGTCGCCCCGGTCGTAGATGGCGAACTGGGCTGGATAGCCCAAGTGGGTGATGTTGCGGCGCAGAATCCGAACACATAGCGAATGGAAGGTCGAAATCTCCGGCTTCGCCGGCTCGTTCCGCCGCCGTTTCAACATCGCCGATGCGCGCTCGAGCATCTCGCCGGCCGCTTTGTTGGTGAAGGTCACGGCCAGAATGCGATCCGGCCGGATGCCGTTGCGGATCAGCCGGGCAATACGGTGGGTCACCACCCGCGTCTTTCCCGTTCCGGCGCCCGCCAGCACCAACAGCGGGCCCGCCAGCGTGTCCACGGCATCTTGCTGCGCAGCGTTGAGCTTCATCGTTGAGAACGGCGATCCATCACGAAACCAGTCACGGGAAACCCCGCAACCCATCGTAGTCGAGTCGCGCGGCTTTGGCCACCGGGCCCCGGAACCGCCCGGAACCGCCGGGAACTGCTCCGTTCGCCCGCGAGAAGGGGGGATGGTTTATTCCACCGGGGCGACCTTGACCGGCCACCCGAACCCGCTTATACTGACCGGCTGAAGGATCGGAGCGATCGGTACTGTCCGATGTCCCCTCTCCCTCGGTGGGAGAGGGTAGACTGTCCGATGTTCCCTCTCCCTCGGTGGGAGAGGGTAGGGTGAGGGGGAAGAAAGAGCGACCGTTATTTCTTTACCGATCCGCGCGATCTGGCAGGACGTCCTGCCCGCGCTTCGATCCGCATTCTCATTTCGTCCCGAGGAAACGCCGACCATGAAGAGTGAGCGTCGTCACGAACTAGAGCATAATGTCCTTGCCGATTGGCTGGCCGATACGCACGAGCGAACCAAACCGTACCAGAACGCGATTTTGGGCGGGCTTATCCTGCTCGCGGCTCTCATCGTGGTGGCTGCCGTTTGGCGAACCATGGCCCAGCGGCAGGCGGCCAGGGCGTGGGGTGCGTACTTCCGGGCGATTCAGACAGGTCAGCCGGGCGATTTGGAAGACGTCGCGGGCGACTACCCCGGTAGCCACGTGGCCCAGTGGTCGGCTACGGCCGCAGCCGACCTCCGACTGGCGCTCGGCTGCAACCTGCTGTTCAGCGACAAACCCAGTGCGCTGCACGAGCTGCGCAGGGCCACCGACCAGTACCTGCAAGTGCTCCAGCAATCGCGCGAGGCGACGCTCCTTGAGCGAGCCACCTTCGGGCTGGCCAGGGCGTATGAGGCCCAACTCGACCTTCAGCGGGCAGCGGAGCGTTACCAGCAGGTGGCCGATCGGTGGCCGGAGGGCCCGTATGCCCAAGCGGCCAACGACCGGCTCTCGGCACTCGATTCACGACCGGTGCGCGAACTGGCTGACAAGTTCGCCCAGTGGGAACCCACGCCGGCGGTTGACGACTTACCCGACTTCCCCGCCACGGCGCCCGAATTCGATCTGGACGCACTGCCCGACGGCCCGGTGTTCACTCCGAAGACCGACTTCGGCCTGGAAGGACTCGACGATGTGGTCGAGCCCGACGTCACACCCCTCGAACCGGACGAGCCGGAAGCCGAGTCCGGCTTGGACGAGCCGTCGATGTGAGGCCGGAGGTCAGGCTCCCCCTATGATTCTGCCACTTTCTTCCGACACGGCCGTGGAAGTCGTCGTCGACGAGGCGGCGGCGGGCACGCGGCTCGACACGTTCCTCGCAAGCCACTTTCCCGAATTCAGCCGCGTGCATTTACGACGCGCCATCACTGCCGGCGGGGTCGAAGTCGACGGCCGGGGAGGTAAGCCGGCGTACCGTCTGAAGGCGAATCAGCGCGTGCGCATTGTCCTGCCGGAAATCCCACGCGAGGCCCCCGCCCCGGAAAACATCCCCATTTGCGTTCTTTACGAAGACGACCACCTGGTGGCCGTGAATAAACCGCCCGGCATGGTCGTCCATCCGGCCCGCGGTCACTGGAAAGGCACCCTGGCCGGCGCGCTGCAGTACCACTTCGGGCCGACGCTGAGCGGGAGCGGCGGGCCAACCCGCCCGGGAATCGTCCACCGCCTCGACCGCGATACGAGCGGCGTCATCCTCGTGGCCCGGACCGACCAGGCGCACTCCCGGCTGGCCGCCCAGTTTGCTGAGCGGTCGGTCCAAAAGGAGTACCTCGCCATTGTGGCCGGCGTGCCGGAGCGCGACCGCGATGAAATCGACCGGCCCATCGGCGTCCACCCGCACACGCGCGAAAAAATGGCCATTCGGACCGAGCCCGGCGCCGGCCGGCCCGCCCAAACGTTCTTCGAAGTGCTCGAACGTTTCCGAGGATTTGCCCTTCTGCGAGTGCTCCCGAAAACGGGCCGTACCCACCAGATTCGCGTGCACCTTTGCCACGCCGGTTTCCCCGTGCTGTGCGACCGGCAGTATGGCGGCCGCGCGCAAATTACCCGCGATGCCGTTCGCGGCCCATCCGACGACGCCGCCGTGCTGCTGGATCGGCACGCCCTGCACGCGCACAGGATTTCGTTCCGCCATCCGGCCACCGGCGAGCCCATGACCGTCGAGGCTCCCCTCCCCGACGACTTGAACACCCTCCTAACCGAGCTGCGTGCCGATTGCCAATGACGGACCGGCCGGCGGCAGGCACTTGACCCTCAGCCCCATCCCTGGATACACGTCACCCGCACCGACGAGGCTTGCTTTATGAACGATCCCTTTGCCGCACGCGAAATGTTTGAAACCGGCAGCGGCCGCGCGGCCATGTACCGCCTGGCATGCCTGGAAGACGCCGGACTGACCACCGTGGCCGATTTACCGTACTCCATCCGCGTGCTGCTGGAAGCCGTGTTGCGCCACTGCGACGGCTTCCAGGTGACCGAGGACGACGTGAAGGCCCTGGCCGGCTGGCAGCCCGAGGGCCTGGGGAATATCGCGGTCGCGCTGAAGCCGGCGCGGGTGATCCTGCAAGACTTCACCGGCGTGCCGTGCGTGGTCGACCTGGCCGCCATGCGCGACGCCATGAAGCGGCTCGGCGGCGACCCGAAACGCATCAACCCGCTCATCCCCGTCGACCTGGTGATCGACCACTCCGTGCAGGTCGACAGCTTCGCCTCGCCCAACTCGCTGACCATCAACACCAACTTGGAGTTCCAGCGCAACCGGGAGCGGTACGAGTTCCTCCGCTGGGGGCAGAAGTCGTTTGCGAACTTCTCCGTCCTCCCGCCC
This sequence comes from Planctomycetales bacterium, assembly GCA_007127495.1. Lineage (GTDB taxonomy): Bacteria > Planctomycetota > Planctomycetia > Pirellulales > Thermoguttaceae > PWXP01. Next base: position 903 of record SKZG01000101.1, on the reverse strand, counting down.
GAGTTGGGCATTATTCACCAGGTGAACCTCGAGTACCTGGCCAAGGGGGTCGTGCTGCGCGACGACGCCCACGGACCGGTGGCCTTCCCCGACACGCTGGTGGGCACCGACAGCCACACGCCCATGATCAACGGCCTAGGCGTGCTGGGCTGGGGCGTGGGCGGCATCGAGGCCGAGGCCGTCATGCTGGGCGAGCCGCTGGGCATGCTTGCGCCCGAGGTGGTCGGGCTGGAACTCGCCGGCCAACTGCCCCCCGGCGCCACGGCCACCGACATCGTACTGGCCGTCACGCAAATGCTCCGCCGCGAGGGTGTGGTGGGCAAGTTCGTCGAGTTCTTCGGCGAGGCCGTGGCCGCTATGGGCGTGGCCGACCGCGCGCTCGTGTCGAACATGGCGCCCGAGTACGGCGCCACGGCCGGCTTCTTCCCCACCGACGAGCGGACGCTCGACTACCTGCGACTGACCGGCCGCAGCGAGCAGCAGGTGCAACTGGTCGAACGATACTGCAAAGAGAACCAGCTTTTCTATACGGCCGCCGCGCCGCAACCACGGTACACCAAGCGGCTGCAACTCGACCTGGGCACGCTCGAACCGAGCCTGGCCGGCCCGAAACGGCCGCAGGACCGCGTGCCGCTCAGAGAGATGCAGGCGTCGTTCCGCCGGTCGCTCACCGCGCCGCACGCCGAGCGCGGGTTCGAGCTTGCGGAAAGCGAACTGGGCCGCACGGCGGAGGTGCGGGGACTGTCGCAATTTTCGCGGCAGGGCGGGCAGGAAACCCCATCGCCCGAGGCGGACGCCGCGAAAATGGGACTGTCCCCTTCCCCCGACCCCGATTCCGCCCGCATCGGCCACGGCGCCGTGGTCATCGCCGCCATCACAAGCTGCACGAACACCAGCAACCCC
>SKZG01000348.1 GCA_007127495.1 Planctomycetales bacterium | reverse complement strand
TGAAGCCCGTGGTTTGCTCGGCAATTTTCAGCGCCCGGTCTCGTGGCGTATTGGGCGTAATGAGTTGAATGAGGCTTACGTCTTCCCGGCGGCAAATGTCGGACAGGGCACGCGACTCGTCGGCGGGCAGATCGGGCACGATCACGCCGGCCACCCCGGCGGCTCGCGCCGCCCCCACATACCGCTCCAACCCGCGGCGGTAAACGATGGCGTAGCTGACCATGGTCACCACGGGCGCCGGAAGCACCGGTGTCAGGTGTTCGAGCATGTCAAACAGATGGCTCAGTTTGAATCCTTGCCCCAGTGCCCGCGTATAGGAAGCCTGGATGACCGGTCCATCGGCAATCGGATCGCTGTAGGGGACGCCCAGCTCGCAAAGGCTGCTGCCATGCTGCACCAAGGTGCGCAGCACGTCGGCGGTGAATGCGAGGTCTGGATCGCCGGCCGTCACGAACGGCATGAACGCCTTCCGTCCGGCGGTGCGAAGATCGGTAAATAGCTGGTCGATCGCAGACATGGGGTTACTCGACCTCCTCGCCGCGCAGCCGGCCGATTTCCGCGGCGTCCTTATCGCCCCGGCCTGAAAGGTTGACAACAAGGACCTTGTCCGGCGACATACGCGCGGCCAAGTCGATCGCCCGCGCAACCGCGTGCGAACTCTCCAAGGCCGGCAGAATGCCCTCGCAGCGGGCGAGTCGGTCGAAGGCGTCGAGCGCTTCCACGTCGCTCGCCTGAGAATACTCGACTCGGCCGATTTGCTTCCAGTAACTGTGCTCCGGACCGGTGCCCGGGTAGTCGAGCCCGGCGGAAATACTGTGGACGTCGGCGGTCTGCCCGTCCTCGTCTTGCATCACGTAGCTGTAGCTTCCATGGAGCACGCCGGGCGCCCCGAAGCACAACGGCGCGGCATGGTCGCCCATCGCGGTGGACCGGCCGCCGGCCTCCACGCCCAACAGCTTCACCGCGGCGTCGTCGAGGAACGGGTAGAAGATGCCCGCTGCGTTACTACCGCCGCCGACGCAAGCGATGACCACGTCCGGCAGCCGTCCCATTTGATCGAGGCACTGCTGCCGAGCCTCGCGACCGATGACGGCTTGGAAGTCGCGCACAATCTGAGGAAAAGGATGCGGTCCCACCACGGATCCGAGGCAGTAGTGCGTTGTTTCCACCGAAGCCATCCAATCGCGCATGGCCTCGTTGATCGCATCGCGTAACGTGCGCGAACCGCTGGTGACCGGCCGGATCTCGGCCCCGAGCAGTTTCATGCTGAACACATTAGGACGCTGCCGGCGAATATCCTCTGCGCCCATGTAGATGACGCATTCCAGCCCGAACCGGGCGCAGGCCGTCGCGGTGGCCACCCCGTGCTGGCCTGCACCCGTCTCGGCAATGACGCGGCGTTTGCCCATCCGTCGAGTTAACAGGGCCTGGCCGAGGGTGTTGTTGATTTTATGGGCGCCGGTGTGATTGAGGTCCTCGCGTTTGAGGTAAATCCGAGCGCCGCCACAATACTCCGAAAGCCGTTCCGCGAAATACAAAGGCGAGGGACGCCCGACGTAATAGCGCAGCAAGTCGTCTAACTCGGCCTGGAAAGAAGGGTCTTCTTGGGCTGCCGCGTACTGATCCGACAAGTCGGCCAAAGGGCGCACGAGCGTCTCAGGGACATAGCGCCCGCCAAAAGGGCCGAATCGACCGGATGCGTCGGGGAAGATTCGCATTGCATTTACGGTTCGAACAGACAATGGGCACCCACACTCTGGAGGGGATATTCAACGAATCGAGGGCGGGCTTTTCGAGGGAGGACGTCCCTCGGACAGGCCCGCAGGCCCGCACGTGATTCCATTGTCATTTTGGGATGAAACTGACAAGTAGTCAAGTACCACTCTTTCTTACAGTACAGTTCCCCCCATGGATTGACGTGAAGTGTGCCATAATAGAATTGGGTAGCAAGACCAGTGGCCGGGCGCCGGCCGTTCGCAGAACTTTCTTTGTGACTGGTCTGCACGATCGTTCCGCAGCCGATGGCCTGGAGACTTTCCCGGCAATGAGTTCACTCGAAGCCGAAATCGACGCCAGCTTCTACAATCTCGTGCACCAGCTTTCTGTATCGGCTGGAGGTGCAGTGGCTGAGCGTCGGCATGAGCGGCGGTCGCGTTTTGTGGCCACTCAGCGGATTGCTTTGTGTCAACCCCCGAGAATTCCTGAGGACGACGAGTTCATCGACGTCCCATGCCATGATCTGACATGCAAGGGATTCTCCTTTTTTTTGCCCGTTGAGCCGGATTTCCAGGTCTTTGTGGTGGCGCTTGGGGCACGGCCGAACGTCATCTACATGTCTGCCGGCGTAACGCACTCCGAACCGGTGCTGGTATATGATTCCGGGCTGATCGAACGATTCAGTGACGGTAGCATCCCAGCCCCCCCGACGTCTTCCTCGGTACGCCGCATGGTTCGTGTCGGATGCACGTTCATCGAACGGCTCACAGCTTCTCGGAAGGCGCTGCCCGTGGTAGAATAGCACGAGGAAGCCACAATCTGCCGGTTTTTCCGAGATCGTCATGCTGGTGCGGAATCTACCGATCATGTTCCTGCTCGTTACCGGTTGGGGCTGCGCCAATTTAGTGGCGGCTCAAACGGCGGAAGCTGAGAACGCGTCCACCCTTGGGGAATCCGAGTGGCCCATGGAGCAGGTTGAAACGCGCGACGGGCGCCGGTTTGAAGGGCTGGTGGAGTCGCAGGACGAATACTGGCTCCGGATGATCCGCATCTTCCGGCCCCCTGGGCGACCCATGTACCTGGTGGTTCAACCGATCGAAAAGGCGGATATCGCGCGGACAGAACGTCTGGAGCCGGACCGACGCGAAGCGCTGCGCCGCCGGATTCACGAGTTTCGGCACCGGGCCGTTGTGGAAGCCGGGCGTATGGATGCCGTACGCCTGTCGCTCGTCCAGCGCGACGGCACCCATTTTCACCGTTACCGTGGACGCTGGTTCGACCTCGAAAGCACCGCCGACGAGACGACTACCCGGCGGATCGTCGTTCGGGCCGATCAGGTATTCACCGCCTATCGGCAATTGATGCCGCCCCGCGTCGATGCGCCTCGGCCGCTTCGGCTGGTCATCCTGCAATCCATGACAGAGTACCGCGATTTCCTTGCCCGCCTGGGCCTGCACTTCGACAACCCGGCATGCTACCTCCAGAAGCCGAATCTGGTCGTGGTTGGGAGCGATTTAGCCAGGCACGCGACAACCCTTTCACGAATCAGTTCACGTCACGAACAACTCCGGCAGGAGTTAGAACAACTCGAACAGGCCCTCCCAGAGCGATTGGCCACCCGCGGGGCCCAACTGCGTCAGCAGGGGCACGCGCGCAGCCAGGTTGCCAGGCTTTTGCTCATTGAGCGGCGGAAGATCGAGGCCCAAATTGCCGAGAAACAACGTGAGTTGGCAAGGTACGACCGTGAGAACGCCCGCACTTTCGAAGAGATTGGCCGCCGAATGTTTGCCCGTTTGTACCACGAAGCGTTTCATGCCTATCTGGAAAACTACGTGTATCCGTCCAACCAGTATGAGGTGCCTCTTTGGCTGAATGAGGGTTTGGCAGTGCTCTTTTCCGGCGGCTTATTGGAATCGGACAGCTTTCGGGTCGACGCGCCCAACCGGGAGGCGCTGGAATGGCTCCGGACGGACCTGCGTAGTGACTCGCCCTTGCCGCTTTCGGAGCTTTTGGTTCTGGAACCGCATGCTTTTCTGTTGGTCGACAATTTGACCGCCACGGCACAACGCAACTATGTGTATTCTTGGGGATTGGCGTACTATCTGGCGTTCGAAAAACGACTGCTCGACGCCCCGGCTCTGACCCGGTTCGTTACTCGGTCAGACGGCGCGTCCTCGATCGATCGTTTTGAAACCCTTGTAGGCATGCCGCTTTCCGAGTTTGAAAGTGAATGGCGCGCCTACATGATGGAACTGCGCTGACCCGTGCCTCCGTAGACTTTGCGGTGGCACTTTTTTTTACGCGTACTACGGGATTTGGCCATGCCGCAAAGAAGAGTTGTGATCGTTGGAGGCGTCGCCGGCGGAGCGTCCTGCGCGGCTCGCCTCCGACGCATGGACGAGCATGCCGAGATATTCATCTTCGAGCGCAGTGGGTACGTTTCGTTTGCCAATTGCGGTCTGCCGTACTACCTGGGTGGCGTCATTACGCAGCGGAGCAAGTTGCTCGTGGCAACTCCAGAGCGGTTTCGCGATATTCTGAACATCGAAGTTCGCACCCGACAAGAGGTGCGCGCCATCGACCGGAACGCAAAGACCATTGAGGTGGCCAACGTCGACACCGGACGCAGCTCAACCGAGTCGTATGATGTCCTCGTGCTCGCCCCGGGTGCTTCGCCCATCCGGCCGCCGTTGCCCGGGATCGATCTGCCCGGCGTGTTCACGCTTCGCAACCTGGAAGACACGGACGCCATCCACCACTGGAGCACTCACCAGGAGGCGGAGCGGGCGGTTGTCGTGGGCGGTGGATACATCGGCCTGGAAATGACTGAGAATCTTTCCAGACGCGGCCTTGAAGTGACCCTGCTCGAAGCAGGCGACCAACTTATGTTGCCGTTTGATCCGGAAATGGTCACCCCGGTCAACCAGGAGCTACGGCGCAACGGCGTCGACTTGTTGTTGAGCAAGCCGGCCGCGGCATTCGAGCCGGGTCCAGGCGGCACGCTTACCGTACTCACTCACGGCAGCGAACGGTTCTCGGCCGATTTGGTCGTGCTCGCCGCCGGCGTGCGCCCCGACGTCGCCCTGGCATGTGCCGCCGGGATCGAACTAGGAACAACCGGCGGTATTCGTGTCGACGATCAGATGCGCACCAGCGACCCGAACATTTTCGCCGTGGGCGACGCCGTCGAGGTGCGCGATTGTGTCACAGGCAGCCCGGCGCTCATTCCGTTGGCGGGCCCGGCGAGCCGGCAGGGGCGCGTCGCCGCCGACGTCATTGCCGGGCGCGATGCCCGATTCCGCGGCGTGCAAGGCACCGCCGTGGTCGGCGTGTTCGACCTGACGCTCGGCATGACCGGCGCCAACGAGAAGACGTTGCGGCGGTGCGGAATCGCATACCGAAAGAGCTACAACCACGCAATGCATCATGCCGGCTACTATCCCGGCGCCCAGGCCATCGCGCTGAAGATGCTATACGCTCCAAAGGACGGCCGCCTGCTGGGCGCCCAGGCCGTGGGCAGGGCGGGCGTCGACAAACGTATCGACGTCATTGCCATGGCCATTCAGAAGGGGGGGACCGTATTCGACTTGGAAGAGGCCGAATTGTGTTATGCGCCGCAATATGGCAGTGCCAAAGACCCGGTGAATCTGGCAGGCTTTGTAGCGGGCAACACCTTACGCGGCGACGTGCAAACGGTCGGCTGGGACGACTGGATCGCTCGGACAAACAACGGCGAGCCCATGCCTTTCGTTCTCGACGTGCGCCCCGCCGCCTTAGCGGCTGTCGCTTCGGTGCCCGGCGCCGTCAACATTCCCTTGGGCGAATTACGGGCGAGGCTCGGCGAATTGCCCCGCGACCGGGAAATATGGGTCCATTGCGGCATCGGCCAAACTTCCTACTTCGCCACGCGCATGCTTAGGCAGCACGGGTTCGAGAATGTGCATAACATCTCCGGCGGCATCACATCGTTCCACATGCTGCCGGACACTAATCGGGACGTGCATCTGGATCGCGGGTGAGCATGAGTTGGTCGATCTTCGTGCCCGCCTCCCGCACGCGAAAGATCAACTCGATCATGGTGGCGGGCAGATCGAGCGGCAGCGGCTGGTGGCCGGGATGGGAGTCGAGCCGCCTCCATGTCCAATCGGGGGCGGTGCGCGTGTGCCAGTCGGTGCGAGGCAGGATCGCGCCGTCGGGGCCAAATACCTGGACATAGAAGCTGTCGGTCTGCGAATCGGGGGCCAGGACGCGTCCCCAGAGCCAGTAGCGGCCCGGCTCGGGCACCTCGAGCAGCCAGCGCGCGCTGCCAAACCGGGCCGTTTGGTAGCGGTCCACCGTCGAGCCCACGTAAGCCCCGCCGGAAGCGTTTGCATCGACGCCAACCTCCATTCCCCCGAAGCATAGCCCCGACTCGGCCTCGAACAACAGCGGCCCTTCCAGGGGAACCTCAAGGACCTTGACCATCTCGGTAGCCTGGGTGTACTTCCGCACCGGTTGCAAGCCGGCCAACAGACTGCGACCGACCGCCCGCCCGTCGATCTCCAGAATCTCGTCGGTCGGAGGCGGATCGAGTGTCGCGCGTCCCACGCCATGCGAGCCGACCACCGCATCGACTGCCACCGGCCCCTCTTCGCCGGGTACTTGAAGCCGGAAGCCGGCTCCTGCTCGCGGCGGGTCGCTTGCGGGCTCCGGCGCCGCAACCTGCACGTCGGGCTCGGCAGCGATGAACTCTTCCTGCCATCGGGCGAATGCCGCGTCGTCGGTCAGGCCGCTTCCCACCCGCACCCAAAACGCGGCGGCGGCCAACTCGGATTGGGCCGGCGCCGATTC
>SKZG01000102.1 GCA_007127495.1 Planctomycetales bacterium | reverse complement strand
GCCCCTACCTGGTGCCTCACCCGCTCCGGGGCCGTCGGAAACGCAATGAGCCGGCGTATCTTCGATTCATCGTCGATTCGTTAGCTGAACTACGTGGTATAGGTGTTGCTGAACTGATTGCGGTCACAAGCGCCAATGCTCGGCGCCTCTTCTCGCTCCCGAATCAGGGGGCATGATGCCCGTGCTCCCAAAGCCCCAAACGGCCCGCGCCGGGCCTAGCCCAGGCGGGCATCATGCTGCCAGGTCGGCAATATAGAAGCTACCGTACGTATGCACCCGGCACTGCCGATGAAGCCGTTCAGCCAAATCGCGGTGGTAACGCAGTAGCTCGCCAACGGATTGGGTTTGGCCGTTCACCTGAACGCACACCCGGTCGACGAACGCGGTTTGCGTACCGCCGCTGCGCCAAATGATGCGAGCGTCGGGTGTGGCCCGATCGACGATCGCCTGCCACTCCGCTTCGAGCAGCGGGAAGAACTGATCGGAAAGCCAGTCCATGTGATCCAGCAGGACAAACCGCGAAATGGCCACATCATGCTTTTCCAGGAAGCCCTGGACCGATTCGGTGTGCGCGGTCACTCGTTCGGCCAACCCGCCCTTGAGCCGCTCGAAGTTCTCCTCTTTAAGGTATTCCGGGCAACAATGGGTCGAGTATTCGCCGTTGATGTACACGCGCCAGAAGTAGTTGTCGGCGAGCGGGAGTTTTGTGAGCACGGCCTCCAGACACTCTCGTACGAAGTTGGCAATCTTGCCGTCATACTGCTGTTCGACCTGCCGTCGCTGTGCCTTGGGGACCCCGACGAGCGACAAGGTGGTATCGCGGTTCATGGCAAACCGCATGGATCGGGTCCAAAGCCGGTCGCGAATGCGCTGCTCATAGATGTCTCGCTGCTCTTCAATGCTGCCTGCTTGAAGGATCGCATCGACCCAGGGCCGCAAACGCAGAACCCGGTTGATATAGACGTTCATCAGCCGGGCGAACGTACCCGACGTGCCGCGAAAGAAGAATGTCCGCCGCGGGTTGGTGAAGAACCGGATCCGGCGGTCCCAGTAACGTTGGGCAAACGGTGAAAGGTCCGCCCGCAGCTTGTCACGATACACCCCCCCGGCCGCGGGGAGGTATCCCCGGCCGAACAAATCGAAGAAGGTGCGGTAATCGAGCTGTCGAATACCGGCCAGCTTCAGCTCCAAGAGGGCGTTCTGCCGAGGGTTCATATCGACCGCGTAGATGTGTTTCGGCTCCACCAGGGCATAGTCCAGCGCGTTGCACCCGGCCGACGTGATGACCAACACGGTGTCATCGGAGCCCAGGTCCAGCGCTTCGCGGTCCAGCCGGGGGTCCTCCCAGCAGGTGTTGTACACGAGGTTGTGCCGGTGGACGAGATTAAACACTCGGGAACTGAACCAATCGACAACCGCCATCGAATATCCCTCCATGAGACGGGTCTCTGTTGTGGCCGGTCGGCCATTGCTCCCCTATCTTACACGCCGGAGGGCAATCGGCAACCCTACTTCCCTGCGCAATTCTCCCAGGCGATATCGGCCTTCCGTAGCGAAATGGCGCCGGTCGGGCAAATGTTAATGCAGTTGCCGCAGCGGATGCACTGGTCGCTGTCGATCCAGATGAACGTGGCGCGCTCCGGAGCCGACTTGGGCTCCTCGACCCATTGCACCGGGCTGCCGTCGGCGTCCAAGTCGAGCTTGCTCAGGCGGAGGATACATTGCCTCGGCGAAACGCGGATACACCAGTCGCAATGGATGCACTTGTCCTGGTCAATCTCGAATTTGTGGTTGCACAGGTAGCAGCGCCAAGCGTGCGTGTCAGTTTGCTCGGGTGTAAAGCCCTGTTCGACCTCATCAGAAAGGCCGCGTTCGGTCAGCGGCAAGACAGGCATCGGGGGCGATTCGAGGAGGTCGTGGTCGCGCAGCCGGCCGGTCAGCGGCGCCTCCTCGATGTGCAAGTACGAGCGGCGCCGCCGCTCGCCCGTGAGGAACTCGTCGATCGCATGGGAGGCCGCTTTGCCGTCGGCCAAGGCATTGATGACGTCGGCATTGCCGGACCAGTAATCGCCCGCAACGAACAGGCCGGAAAGCGTAGTGTGGTGGTTCTCGGTAAACGCGGCGCCCTCGGGCAGCAGGCCCGTCTCCTGAGTTTGGCCAATCGCGAAGATGAGCGTATCGCAGGGGATGCTGAACTCGCTGCCGGCGACGGGAATGAAGCGGGGCTTGCCCCCGTCGGGCTCGCCCAAGATGTTCCGGCGAAAGGTCACGGAGCGGAGCCGCCCGTTTTCCGTCCGGGCGCTGATGGGCGACGCGAGGGTTTCAACCCGGATATTCTCGCGGCGCATTTCTTCGAGTTCTTCCTGGTTGGCCGCCATCTGCGCTTCGCCGCGGCGGTACACGATCGATACGTTCGCTTCCGGGCCAAGCAACCGGCGCGCGCTGCGGGAACAGTCGACGGCCGTGAAACCCCCGCCGATGACGACCACGTCGCCCTCGATCTTCCGTGGGCTTCCGTCGTTATACTGCTTCATGAAGCGGAGCCCCTCGATGGCTACCCCGGCGGGCAGGCCGTCGAGTTCCAGCGCCCGGGGCACGTTCGCCCCGGCGGCCAGTACGACGGCGTCGAACTGATCCAATGCCTGGAGAATCCGCTCATGGTCGAACGACTCGTTCCGTTTCACCTCGATGCCGCTGTCGATGACGGCCGCGATGTCTTCGGCGAGGATCTCTCGCGGCAGCCGGAACTGGGGCACGCCGATGCGGATTTGGCCGCCCAGGTACGCCTCGCGCTCAAACAGGGTCACGCTGTGGCCATATCGTTTCAGTTCGCGGGCCGCAGCCAGGCCCGCCGGACCGCCGCCGACAATCGCCACTCGCTTGCCGCTTGCCTCGTACCAGGCGGGCAGCGGGCGGCTCTTCGCCGGCTTGCCGTCAGCGGCCGATCGTTTCAGGTGGCAGATGCGCACCGGGCCCTCGATGTTGGTCCATTCGTGGCGGCAGCGCGCCTCGCACGGCCGCGAGCAAATGCGTCCCAACACCCCCGGCAACACGTTGTCTTCCTGATTGATCAGGTGCGCCGCTTCCGGGTTGCCGCGCGCAATATGGCGTATATACTCTGGGATGTTCGTCTTCGCGGGGCACGCTTCCTGGCAAGGGACGTCGCGGGCGACGGCCTTCCGGTCGCGCGCGGCCGACCCCCGGCCGGTGAACGTGGTGTACTCATCGGGGTTCGGTGCTTTCTCGTAGCGTATGCCCAGCGCGCCCACCGTCGCCCGATACGGCTCGATGCCGGCACGGACGACGTGGTCGGCCAGCGTCTCCTCGCCGGTACGCTCCGCCATGAACGTGTCGAGCACGGTGCGGATGACCGGCACGCAATCATCGAACTTGTACTCGCCCAACACGTCGCCGAACCGATTCTCGGCGCCGCCCACCGTAACCTGGTACGCCTCCGTAGAGCCGGTCATCTCGCGAATGCGCATGCCGCGCAGCCCAATGTCGGCAATGCGGTAGGGTGAGCAGGAATTCGGGCACCCGGTGATGTTGACGATGACCTTGTCGCGAATCGGATCGTAACGCCGATCGTACACGGTTTCGTGCAACGCGTCGAACATGGCGTGCGTTTCTGTCACCGCCAGCGGGCAGTAGGTGGTGCCCACGCAACTGACCACGTCGCTGAGGCCGAAAAAGTCGTTCGCATCGAGCCCGAGGGCGGCAATTTCGCCCCGCACTGTCTCGGCGCGGCACGGCTCGATTCCATGCAGCTCGAGGTTCTGCCGATTGGTGCTGTACACGTGCTTGTCAGCGTACATTTCAGCCAGGTCGGCAATGCGGGCGAGGTGGTCGGAACGCATTTCGCCCTTGGGAATCTTAATGCGTACAATCGCCAGCCCGTCAGTGCCCACCGGATTCGGCTCGCGAAGTGGACGGTCGGGTACAGGCGGTCCGATGTCGGCGATTGCGCCGTCGGAGGTGGCCGCTTTTCCGGGCTCCACCATGCCGCTTCGATCGACCCCCTCGGCGTCGAGAATGCGGCCGATCTCCTGACGGCAGAAGTCGATGCCGCGACGGTGGACCACGAACTTCAGGCGGGCGACCATGCGGATGTAGCGATCCCCGTGCTCGCGAAAGAACAGGCCGACCGCGCGGCACAGGGAAACGATCGTTTGCGGCGGCACGAACTCGTAAAGCAACTGACCGATGAACGGTTGCCAGCCCATGCCGCCACCAATGCGCACCTCGAACCCCGGTTGCTCGGAGCCGTCGGGCATCTGCCGGGTAACGGCTACGGCGCCCACGCAGTTGATATGCGGCTGCCCACAATCGCCGGAGCAGCCCGAAAACGTGATCTTGAACTTGCGCGGCAAATTGTCCAACTCGCGACACGCGGCAAGCTCACGGGCCGCCGCCCGCGCATAGGGGAGCACGTCGAGGCGGCGGTGGGGGCATACCGACGCCCAGGGGCAGGCCGCCACGTTGCGCGTCACGTCGCCGCAGCCGTGGAACGTGGTGAGCCCAGCCTGCCGGATTTCGCGCAGAAAACCTGCCAAAGCGGGAAGCTGCAAGCAGTGCAGTTGCGCGCTCTGCCGGGTCGTGAACGAAATGCGGTCCGGCGAGTACTTCATCGAAAGCCGCGCCAACTCGCGCGCCTGCACCGACGTCAGGCACCCACCCGGAATGACTACTCTCGCCATGTGGTTGCCCGGCTGCCGCGAACTGTAGATTCCGTACCACTTGGCCACGGAGGCTTCCTCGCGGGTCATCGCGCCTTTTCGGGCGATTTCGTCGAAGTCGAGCACCAGGCCCATTTCCTTGACGGCCTCTTCTTCGTGTCGCCGAATTTTGCAGAGGGTTCTTTGCATACAATGATCTTACAGCGATTCTCAGGGATCGAAAAGGGGCAAGCACAATGAAGCAACGTTTCCCTTGAATAGGCCCACACAGCCCATGAAACACGGGGCCCTGCGCAGGCGACTTCATCGGAAGGCCCTTCCCGGACACTCCCTCGCCGAACTCGGCCCAACGCGGTAGAATACCATGATGACTTCAATGATCGACAAACGGAAACTCAGTGAAAGTGCGCTCGACTTCGTCGACGAAGAGCGGCTGCACGCCTTGTTGGCTCGGCCGGCGGATCCGGGCCGGGTGCGCGAGGCCGTGGCGAAAGCAATGCGCAAGGAGGCGCTCGACCTGGAGGAGACGGCCTCGCTGCTGGTGGCCGATGCGCCCGAAATGGACGATGAGGTGTTCGACGCCGCCCGCCGGATCAAACGCGATGTATACGGCAACCGCATTGTGCTGTTCGCTCCACTGTACGTCGGGAATCAATGTACCAACGATTGCCGGTATTGCGCCTTCCGCCGATCGAACGAAGCCGCCGTACGCCGCACCCTGGCTCCGGACGAACTGCGCGAGCAAGTCGAGGCATTGGAGAACAAAGGCCACAAACGCATCATCCTCGTGTTCGGGGAGCATCCCCGGTACTCGGCCGAATTCATTTCGGACTGTGTGCGGGAAGTGTATTCGGTGCGAGCGGGTTCGGGTGAAATTCGCCGGGTCAATATCAACGCGGCACCGCTCGACCACGAGGGCTACGGCACCATCAAAGCCGCCGGAATCGGAACCTATCAGATATTCCAAGAGACATACCACCACGCGACCTATGGGCTGGTCCATCCGGGCAATACCCCCAAGGCCGACTACCTTTGGCGGCTCGATGGCGTGGCGCGCGCCATGGAAGCCGGGTGCGACGACGTCGGTATCGGCGCGCTGTTCGGTTTGTATGACTGGCGGTTCGAGGTGTTGGCCCTCGTGGCACACGCGAGGCACCTGGCACGGCACTACGGTGTAGGGCCGCACACGATCAGTTTTCCACGGTTGCAACCGGCCAGTGGCGTGCGGCTGCCCGAGCGATGGCTGGTGGCCGACTACGACTTCAAACGCCTGGTCGCCATTTTGCGACTGGCCGTACCCTACACCGGCCTGATCCTCACCGCGCGGGAAGGGCCGGAGCTGCGCCGCGAGGTGCTGGCATTGGGCGTTTCGCAAATCGACGCGGGAAGCCGCATCGAACTGGGCGGGTATACCGAGGCGGGCGACGCCCAAGTACTCGACCGGGAGCAATTCCAGCTTGCCGACGTCCGCCCGCTCGATACCGTGATGCGCGAACTGCTGGTGGACGGCTACGTGCCGAGCTTCTGTACGGCATGTTACCGGCTTGGCCGGACAGGCGAGCAGTTTATGGAGTTCGCCATCCCAGGGTTTATCGAGCGATTCTGCACGCCCAACGCTTTGTCGACGCTCCTGGAGTACCTGATCGACTACGCCGGCCCGGCCACTCGAGCCGCCGGCGAGGCCGCCATCGAGCGCGAACTCCTCCAACTACCGGAAGGAAAACGCAAGCAGGCCCTGCTGGAAAAGCTCACGCGAATACGCGAGCGCGGCGACCGGGATTTGTTTGTTTGAAGCTGGTTGCTAGTTGCTAGTGGAGGAAGGGATTTCGGATTTCCTTCGTCATTTGGTTTTCGACATTCGACATTCGCTTTTTGGG
>SKZG01000316.1 GCA_007127495.1 Planctomycetales bacterium | reverse complement strand
TTCTTCTGGAGGCTGATGTCGAGCATATAGCTGAGAATGTCGGTCAGGGTGCCAAGTGCAATGTCTCCGGAGAGCAACTGGTCGATTTGCTCCTGCACCTCTCGGACCAGGGGAGCGATCTTGATGAACTCGTCGCGGAGCATGGCCCTGAGCTGCACATCGTGGGCTGAGGGATCATTCGGGTAAATGTCTTCGCACAGTTCGACCTCGGCCTCTCGAAACCTGCGGTTCGGCGCCAATTCGCGGACGATCCTCACCCGATGCAAGCCTGCTAGCAGCACATTATAGGTGCCGTCGTGGAGCCGATGGTACGTCGCAATTTGCCCGAGGCAGGCCAGCGAACGAAGCGGCGGACGCCCTTCGTAGTCGCTCTCCCAGCCAGACGCCAGCGTAGCCATCGCAATCAGCCTGTCCGATCGCAAAGCGTCTTGCATCAACGACCGGTAGCGCGTTTCAAAAATGTGCAGCGGCTGCATGACGTGCGGAAACATCACCAAATTGGGCAACGGAAAAAGTCGGACGCTTCCGGAAAAATCAGATGCCGAAAAAAAGGTGTTGTCGAACATAGGGCGATTCAAGCCTGTGGCTAAGAAGAAGTGAGGATGACGACCACTTTTGGACGGGTTGCTCGTACTGTCTGATACCAGACGCGCGCCGGGGGGCTCCGCCTGAATCCAAAGGAGGGCGGATGGATGATTGGGTGAATGGCCCGTCGGCCCCGAAACGCAATCCCCTTCCGCTAATCGAATTATAGGTTTTGTGTCGGCTCGGGTCAAAAAAACTGGCCCTTCCGTTTCTGGCTCGTCTTCGACACTTGGCAATCGGAAGTACTTGCGGCACAGCGACTTCCGCGCATACAATCAGCGCGTGACGCCAGGAATGACGCCCGGTGGGCGGGAATGTGCATGGCCACGATGCCTCGGTCTGCCGGACGGTCGGCGGCCCCCGAACGGCCGGTGAGCCTGCGCCAGCAGCACTACGAGAAGCTGAGCGAGATCGGCAACACCTCCCCGAAGAAAGGGGGATTACGCGAGTAGCGGCGCAGGGACTCGAACCCCGGACACGCGGATTATGATTCCGCTGCTCTAACCAACTGAGCTACGCCGCCAAGTGCTTGTCCTGTAAGGATTTGCAGACGTTTTTCGGATTTGTCGTTCTTGCCCCTTGGCCCCCGAAACGATACACGTCGCCGATAGGATAAACTTCAGGTAATCGTTCACGGGCCGGCGGGACACTGGTCCATTCTGTGCAATTCTACCACGCCCTTATCGGCTGACAAGGCCCATGCTCCTGAACGCCTGTTATGCCCATAGTCGCCGCACAGCTTTTGTGGCACGGGCATCTTGCCCGTGGAGGCATCCGCGGTCAGGATGTCCATCGTACGGCAACAACGCAATTTTGTCTCACGCCGACGGAGAGCACGCCATCGCTTGCATCCTCAGGGCGTTGGACGGCCAGCCGAGTCGATTCACGCCAGCGAAAAGCAAGTGGGCTATGCGCCGAACTTTTCCAGCCGGTCGGCGTGGGCGAGCAGCAGGGGCATGAGGTACACGGCCTCGAACTGGCCTAATTCGCCGCATCGGGCCTCCCGCTCGCTGAACGCCTGGCAGTGGTCGAACCGGCAGGTGTCCGAGGCGATGAGCACGGGCACGGCGTGCCAGCTATGGCTGGCCAGCTTGGCGGGCGTGCTGTGGTCGCCGGTGACGGCCAGCACGGTCGGCCCCAGGGCCTCGACACGGGGTACGACGCGGTCGAACTCCTCGGTGGCCTTGACCTTGGCGTCGAAGTTGCCGTCTTCGCCGCGGCTGTCGGTGTACTTGAAGTGGACGAAGAAGAAGTCGTAATCGTCCCAGGCCTTTTCCAGGACGTCGATTTCCTCGTCGAGCGACTTGGCCTTGCCCACCACGTCCATGCCCACAAGCTGGGCCAAGCCCTTGTACATCGGGTACACGGCAATCGCGGCCGCCCGGAGGCCGTACGTTTCCTCATACGTGGCCAGGCCGGGCTTTTTCGAGAAGCCGCGCATGGTCAGGCCGTTCGCCTTGGGCTCGTCGGCCAACATTTTGCCAGCCTGCGCGAGGAACTCCTGGGCCACTTCGGCGGTTTTCTGGCTCTGATCGTCAGACGCCTTGGGCGCCAGCGGCGGCACGCCGGTCTTCTGCGGATCGGTATCGGCCACGCGGTCGCCAAGCCCCTCGCCGCGGAAGACGACCACGAACCGGTGCTCCTGGACCGGTTCAACGAACACCTCGACGCCGGGGATGCTCACCTGGCGGAGCTTTCGGGCCAGCGGCGCGCTTTCGTCGGTGGGAATGCGGCCGGCACGGCGGTCGGTGATGTTGCCCTTCGCGTCGAGCGTGCAGAAGTTGCAGCGGATGGCCACATCGTTCGCTTCGAGCTTGAACCCGACGCCAGTCGCCTCCAGTGCCCCGCGGCCAATGAGGTACTTGACCGGGTCGTATCCGAACAGCCCGAGGTGCCCCGGCCCGCTGCCGGGCGTGATACCGGGGGCGATCGGGTGCATCAGGCCCAGAACGCTTCGCTTGGCCAGTGCGTCGAGGTTGGGCGTTTGGGCGGCCTCTAGTTCCGTGGGCCCACCAGGCTCCAGGGGGAGTCCGCCTAGCCCATCGGCCACAAAAAGGACGATTTTCGAGTTGTTCTTCGACTTCAGCCCGCGTACGAGTTGCTGGATTTCCATGCGTGAATCCCTGATGATAGGTTTGATGGTCGTTGAGAACTCCCATTACAGCAGAATAGGCCTTGTTGGCAAAGTGGTGGCGGTAGCCGATTGACATTTGCTCTTTATTGAGTATAATTACTCAGTGTATTGAGTAAATCGTTAACTCCTTGGCTGCCAAGATGTTCCAGCGCGAACACGTCGAGGTGCTAAAGCGCCGTTTGCGCGAGCCGCGGCGTTTCCTCCAAATTCTTCCCGGCCCGCGACAAACCGGCAAGACCACCATCGCTCGCCAGCTTCTAGCCGTCTGGCCGAGCGGCGCCGCGCGGTACGCTTCCGCCGACGAGCCCACCTTGCGCGATCAAGCATGGCTCGCCCAACAGTGGGACCTGGCCCGGCTCGTTCTGCGCGACTGCTCGAATGGCGAAGCGCTGCTGGTGCTGGACGAGGTGCAGAAGCTCCCCCGTTGGTCGGAAACCGTAAAGCGGCTTTGGGACGAGGACACACTCAGCGGCCTCCGGCTGAAGGTGGTGCTGCTGGGTTCCTCGGCCTTGCTGCTTTCGCGCGGGCTGACCGAGAGCTTGGCCGGCCGGTTCGAAATCCTGCCCGTAACGCACTGGAGCCTCGCCGAAATGCGGCAGGCGTTCGGATTCTCGCCGGACGATTACATCTATTTCGGGGGATACCCCGGAGCCGCCGATCTTCGCGACGATGCCGACCGATGGCGCGAATACATCAAGAACGCCTTGATCGAAACGAGCGTTTCGAAAGATATCCTGCTGCTTCAGCGGGTCGACAAACCCGTGCTGCTCCGCCGGCTTTTCGAGCTTGCCTGCACCTACTCCGGCCGCATCCTGTCGTATCAGAAGATGCTGGGCCAGCTCGACGATGCGGGCAATACGACCACGCTGGCCCACTATTTGGAACTGCTCCACGGCGCGGGGTTCGTTGCGGGGCTCAGCAAATACGCCGGGCAGGCGGTGCGGCGCCGGGCGTCGAGCCCCAAACTGCTTGTGCTGAACACGGCCCTGATGTCGGCCCTCGACGGGCGTTCCCTCCCGGAGTTGCTCAACGACCGCGACGGCTGGGGGCGTTGGGTGGAGAGTGCCGTCGGCGCCTGGCTGGCCAACAGCACGCGCGGCAGCGGCATCGCGTTGCATTATTGGCTCGACCGGGGGCGGGAGGTCGATTTCGTCCTCGCTCGCGGCGACAAGCTGGCGGCGATCGAGGTCAAGTCGGGGCGGCGGCGCGCCTCGACGCCCGGCGTCGAGGCGTTTGCTTCCCGATTCCCCGCCACCCGCCAACTGCTCGTCGGCGCCCAGGGCATCTCGGTGGACGAATTCCTGGCCACCCCGGCGGGGCATTGGTTACGATAACGCTCGGCCATCGCCGTGCCAGTTCAGCCCCTCTGGTCGGAACGGGTCAAACGTGCGATACTTGCCGCTATTGCAGCCACCGCTTGCCCAATAGGGAGCCCCGTCCGCCATGGCAGCCACACCGATCGTTTACGACTATTCCCGGCTTATCGTACCCGACGCCGCGCCGGCGTTCGTCCGCCAAACGGCCCTGGTTGGTGCCGACCTGAAATACATCGCCCCCCGGTTGGCTGCCTGCCGGCAGGAGGTGCTGGACAATGCTCGGCTTTGGGTCACCGGTGGGCCGGTTCCGCCGGAAAAACAGCCGCTCGACGCCGGGTTCTTCGACCTGCCCAACCAGTTCCTCGACGAGGAACGGGAGCAGTTGGACACGATTGTGGCTACCGCCAACCGGCTGGCCGAAGTGTGCGACCGCGTGGTCGTGCTCGGCATCGGCGGGTCGTATATGGGCGCCCGCGCCGTGTTCGAGGCCTGCTGCCACCCGTTCCACAACGAACTCGGAGCCGGCGTCCGAGGCAATCGGCCCCGCATCTACTTCGAGGGGAACAACGTCGACAACGACGCCATGGCCGGCCTGCTCGACCTGCTGGGCGAAGCCGACGACTGGGGCATCATTGTCATCAGCAAGAGCGGCGGCACGTTGGAAACGGCCGTGGCCTTCCGCGTCTTCCTGGAAGCATTGAAGAAGGGCTGCGGGGGCGACATGGGCAAGGTGCGGGAGCGCGTCGTGCCAATCACCGGCGAAACCGGCCGGCTGCGCGACCTGGCCGACGCCCTGGAACTGCCCGAGGTGTTCCCGATTCCCGATGGCGTGGGCGGGCGGTTTTCCGTCCTCAGCGCGGTGGGACTGCTGCCGGCCGCGGTCATGGGGGCAAACGTCGAGCAACTGCTCGAAGGCGCCGCGGCCATGAACGACGTGTTCCGGCACTCGGCGCCGTTGGAAAACCCGTCGCTCGACTACGCGGGCATCTCGTGGCTGATGCAGGCGCGTCGCGGCGCGAACATCCGCGTGCTTTCCACTTGGGGGAAGCGGCTGGAAGCGGTCGGGCTTTGGTACGATCAGCTTCTGGCCGAGAGCCTCGGCAAGCACGGGCAGGGCCCCACGCCCCTGACGGCGGTGAACACGCGCGACCTCCATTCGCGCGGCCAGCAGCACCAGGAAGGCAGTCGTGACAAACTCATCACGAACCTCGTGGTGGAGCAACCGCAGCGCGAGCCCCTCGCGGTCGAGCGCTCGGAGTACGATCAGGACCGGCTCAACGAAATGGCAGGCCGCACGCTACCGGAGCTTCTCGGCGCCGCTCGGTCCGGCACCGACAAGGCCTACGCTGACGATCATCGGCCGACGGCCGACATCCGCCTTCCGCAGCTCGACGAGCACACGCTGGGTCAGTTGTTCCAAATGCTGATGATCGCCACGGTGGCCGAGGGGCGTCTGATCGGCATCAACCCCTACGGCCAACCGGGCGTCGAAGCGTACAAGCGCAACATGAACGCGCTACTTCGGAAGTAGCCTGCACTCAGAAGCAACGGGACCGTTCACACAGCGAACTCTTTACAGTTCCGTCCACTGCCCGGCAACGGGAGCGGGGAAGAACCCGTCGTCGTCAGCTTGGACGGGCGCGGGGCTGTCGTAGCTCAGTTCGTCAAGATAGTCGCAGAACTGGAACTTCGAGTTGACGACGTCATCCCACGTAACGATGCGGTTGTAGTGCGCGGCCGCACGGCCCATGAGGGACGCATAGTCGGCATAGACCGCCCGTCGCGCCTGGTTGAACGGCTTATCGTTGCGAATCGCGTCAATGAAGTCCATCCATTGGTAGTCCCACGGGTTATGGGCATCGCGGGTGGGTGACCACTCGACATTATTGCCCGCAATGTTCTGGTCTTTGAAAATATGGACGGTCGCCGCGTGTACATTGCCGGAAAATTGCCCGGCCTTTTTCGATCCGTGAACGAACGTGGCGAATTCGTTGTGCCCGCCTTGGGCGCGACGAAAACCGCAGAATGCCTTCTTGCCGCCGGGGAAGGTGAATTCCATCGAGTACACGTCCAGTGTCTGGCCGCGGTCGGTGCTGCCCACCTCGCGCCCGCCCATCCCTTGGCAGGTAACGGGCCAATCGTCCATGAGCCAGCAGCACTCGTCAATCTGGTGGATCAGGAAGTCGACCATCTGGCCCGAGCCCACCCACAACAGGTTGTTCCTGCCGAAATGGAGCTGCGCCATGATGTCGTTGGATCGGCCGCCCTGATTGCCCAGCCAGCCGCGGCCGCCCAGCCGGTTGGCTCGCAGGTATTGCAGTTCGCCCAGCTCGCCTTCTTTGATCTTTTCGATCAGGGCGGCCCGGGCCGGCGAATGCCGGCACTGCAAGCCGGCGGCCACCTTCACGCCGTTCTTCTCGCTGGCTTCCGCCGCGCGGAGCAGCCGGTGCAACCCCGCGGGATCGGGCGCGAAGGGCTTTTCCATGAACACGTTGATGCCCTTCTCGATGGCGTATTCGACGTGGAT
>SKZG01000162.1 GCA_007127495.1 Planctomycetales bacterium | reverse complement strand
CTTCTCTTCCCAGTACGGTTTGGCCACAGTGTAGGTGACCGTCCGCGTCCTGGTTTCGGGGACCATCACCGTGTACTGGCGCTCAACCGTTCGCTCGACCGGTATCGACCTCATTACGGTGACGGTCCGTTCCCGCATTTCGGGCCGGTACTCCAGGCACGTGACGGTGCGCGTTTCCGTCACCCAAGTGGGCACTTGCACGACCCGTTCAACGCATTGCGGTACGACCACCTTCTTGCGCGGCGCACAACACGTGACCGCGGCCGAAGCGCTCGACACCGTGGCCGCCAAGGCGGCCATACACAACATTGTCCTAACCATCGCTGCACCTCCCTTACTGAAAAAAGTTTTGACCGAGGCTTGCATTCCACGCGCGGCTCGGCCCGACCGCGTACCGCCAACATTGGCCGGTAACCTTAACCAGTATATCGATCGGCCCCTTTTGGGGCAAGTTTCCGGAACAGGAAACCCTTGTCGGCGCGCCGAGGCAGAAACCATGCAACCGTTCAAGTGAACTGGGACGCCGGATTCTTTCGGTAACCATTCATGGCCACTTTGGCCGTTGGACGGAAAGCAGGACAGTTCGTATTTGGTAAACCGTCCATGGGCCGATCTTTTGCAAGAAGGAAAAAATGGCAAAAGAGGGAAAATGCAATTGCCTTCCCTGCGTCAGGCCGAGCCGCGGAGCGCGGGCGAGGTCGCTCAGAACGCGATCCCTCCGCGCACCATGAAACTATCGAGCGGCGCGAAGTTGGAACTCGCGTCTAGATACTCGATCCTTCGACCAAACAGGTAAGCCGCTTCCAGCCAAGTGTCGAGCCCGTCAAGAACCTTGCGTTCCGTGCCGACAATGACGCGGAAGTCGCGGTACGTGACCACGTCGTCGGTCCGATCGGCACGCTGGATGGCCCAGGTGCCGCCGCCGAACTCACCGGCAAGGTAGATCCAGTGTTCGACGCCGTCGCGGGCGCCCCAAGGAACGTTGATTTGATGCGCGCATCGCGGTCGCGGGAACATCAACTCGACGACGGCCTCGTCGTACGGCTTCCAGATCAGGCCAACGGCGGGCAAGACGCTCACGTCGCGCCGGTCGACATAGGCGGCGCCCACAATGAGCTTCGTGTGCGGCGTCCAGTCCCACGCTGCGACAAGATGACCGCCGTAACGCACCGCCTCGCTCGACGACTGTTCGAAATCGCTGAAGTAGCCCGGCCGAAAGGCCAAGTCGAAACCCAGCCGGTCCGAGACGGGCA
This sequence comes from Planctomycetales bacterium, assembly GCA_007127495.1. GTDB lineage: Bacteria > Planctomycetota > Planctomycetia > Pirellulales > Thermoguttaceae > PWXP01. Next base: position 5,325 of record SKZG01000162.1, on the reverse strand, counting down.
CCAGCCAGCGGAATTGGCAGTAGGCGTCGTACAGGCGTGGAGGCATATCCGGGTGGGCCGGCCCGTCGAGGTAATGGACCCTGAAGCCGGGCGTAATCAGCAGCGGCGATTCGCGCGTGGGAAAGGGCAGCGCCAAGACGGCCCTCAACTGAAGCTCGCTCATGCCCAACCCGTCGCGACCGAGGCGAGGCCCCCAACCGCCGTCGAAAATGAGTTTCTGGAATACCCCTTCGCGTACACCGGGAGGAGTGGGCGACGGCTGCGGCAACAACGCCTCGCCGGCTGGCGATTGAAGTTGCAACCCCGGGGGCTCGAGGTGGGCGGGAAGGCCGGGACCGCCCGGCCGTTGCAGAATTTCCGACGTTGAATCGGGGTAGCTGGCCTGGCGGCCGGGATAAGGCGACGGCGACAAATCAACGGCCGGCAGGCGTGTCACTTGGCCTGTCGCCGGCAGTGCTGTCGCACACCATGCGAAACCTACGCACAAGAGCAGCCGAAAGACAGATAGTAACCGTTCACGGGGCGGCGCGGGCAGTTTTCTCCGCTTCACGCAAAGGGGACAGCCCCATTTTCGCGGCCGGGCTCGTTGACCCATTGGGCATATTCCTCGGTGTGCCGCGAAAATTGGGACAGTCCCCCCGTGAACGGTTACGACAGATACTTGTTCCAACATTGGGCACCAGGCACGAGAACCAAGAGCACGTCCCCGTTTTCGAGGAAGACTCCTAGAACGCAACGCTCCCGCGCAGGAAGACGGTGGGGTTCGGACGGGTGACCGATGGCGGGCCGACAACGTAAACGATCTCGCGCTCGAAGGCGATGCCCACCTCGAACAGGCCGCTCAGCCGAGGGCGGATAAACTCCAGGCCCACCGCAGCGCGAAGGTCGTTGTAGTCGACCCGGTCATGGTCGCCGTTTGCCCGCGTGATCGTCCACGCCCCGCCTCCATATTCGCCACGGCCGTACAGCCACCATTCGGTATTGTAGTAATCGGCTAACCGGAAGGCGATGCGCGGGTTGGGAAACAGGATTTCCAACACCACGTTGCCGTCGGGGCCTTGCGGTGTCCACACCACGCCGCCGGCCGGCAACAGTTTGATCCGATTGCGGTCGAGGTACCACACGCCTGCCTTCACCTTCATATTGGGCGAGAAGGCAAGCACGGCCAACCCCCGGCCTTGGTAACGGATGCTGTGACTGTCAAGCCGGCTGAAATCGGAATGGAGGCCCACGCGGAACGCCAGTTCGGCGCCGAACATGGGCGTGACCTGCGGGTTCCAAGCGCCCTCGAGATACGCATCGTACGCGACCGGCGGCAGATCGGCCGGGTTCTCGGGGGTCGTAACCGGCCCTTCCCAAAAATGCACCGCAAACCCCGGCGTTACCAGCAACGGCGTTTGCGTGTTGTGAAAGAACGGAAAGGCGAACGTGCCGAACACCTCGACTTCGTTCACGCCGAACTCTTTTTCGCCGTGGCCTGCGAGCCACACATAGTCGAGCCGGGCCTCCTGAAGGAAGCGCTGGATCCCGGCGGTTGGAAACGCTGGGGTATTGTAGGGAAAATAGGGGTCTTGCGGCAGAAGTGAAGGCGGCATGGACCCGGGTGGAGCATAGGGGTCCCACGTGGAAGGCGGCGGCTGAATCGTACCGTTGAATTGCGCGCCGGGAACCGGACCGACCGGGGCCGTTTGCGGACCCAGCGACGGCGCTAGCGGGTCGAAGGTCGCGCCCGGCTGCCCGTAAACCGGAGCTTGATAGGCAGGCGGGGCCGCATAGTTCGGCGGCGTGTTTTGTACGGGTCCGGGCACGGGCTGCCCGTGAACCGGCGGCGTCGCATTGGGGCTCCATTGGCCGTCGGCGGCCGGAGCGAACGTTGGCGGCGCCGTGCCCACCACGGTCGCGCCGGGCGGCGGAACCGCCGTATCGCCCAAGAGCGACGGGAATTGCACGCGGGCCTGACCCATTGCGGTCGGGCTCACCAGTAAGCACAGTATAATGGCCGTCAGCAGCCGTAATCCACGATCCATCACGAAAAGTCTCCCCTATCGGGAGTGTTTGGCGCCGGTCTCGGCGAGAGTTTAGAAAAGCAGAAGCGTTCAGTACCAAGATGCCGTCACGGGGTCAAGGCCGGTTCCCGTTTTTCGACATTCTGGGTGCATTTCAGCTTTTGTCAATTTCGGCGGGCGCTTTAGGGGGTGTGGGGCGGCGTGTATTGGGGCTCTCCCATTAGTTTTCATCCATCGTTTAACCTGGGGTGATTCGTGGCGGCGCGAGCCGGCACGGAAGCCCTGGCCTTTACGGGGCCCCGCTGGCTGAAACGCATTGGCTGCCGCCGCGCGGCGTGGGTTGGGGGTCGCCGCGGTGGGAGCAGTTCCAGCCGGTGCGAGTCGATGGCTTCGAGGCATGGAACGAGGCCCTGCAGGTTGGCAACCTGAATCGCCAAGCCCGGCCTGGCGTTCGCTTCCAGCACCACGGGGCCGAGGCTCGCGTCCAGCACGAAGTCGACGCCCAGGTAACCCAGCCCCAGCCCATTGGAAAGATCGACGGCACCGGCAAGAAGGGTCGACCATTCCGGCACCGCGAGGCCGGCGATCGGGTGCGCGGTGTCGGGGTGCCTGGCCACTGCCCGGCCCTTGCACACACCGCCGAACGTTCGGCCGGTGTCCAGGTCGATGCCGGCCGCGACGGCCCCTTGGTGCAAGTTCGCCCGGCCGCACGACGCCACGGTCGGCAACCGCACCATGGCCATCGCCGGGGTTCCGCGATAGACGATAATGCGAATGTCGGGCGTGCCGCCCACGGCCACGTCGTCGAACGCCGGATGGCGAATGACGCGCTGCTCGATAATCGCCCGGTCCGGCTGACCGCCCAGCGAGTGCAGCCCCGAAAGGATGGTCGACAAGTGGTACCGCAGATCGGTCGTAGTCATGGTCTGTCCGCCGGCCGTGGTGAACTGCCGGCCGTCGTGCGACGCGATCACCACGATTCCACGGCCTTCCGCACCCTTGGCCGGCTTGATCACGAAATCCTGCTGCCCGCCAAGCAACGCGGGAAACCGGCCCACGTCGCCGTTCCGACCGACGACGGCGTAGGTGGCCGGCACGCGAATTCCTCGGGCCTGGCATATCTGCTTCGTCCGCAGTTTATCGTCGACGCTCGGGTAGCATTGCCGCGGATTGCAGGCGGCAAGGTACTCCAGGTTGCGGCGGTTCATTCCCAGCAGACCGCATTGCCGCAATTCGCCGGGCCAGCACCAGAATCGCCATTTGGATCGGGCCATGGTTCGTTGTCTCCGAGCAGCCATTCGCGGAGGATAGTGTCCGCGAACGGCTCAATCGCTAAAAAGCAGGTTGGGTTTCCTCAGAAGACGGAACCGCGAAATCGCGGAACCGCCACAATTCCGTCAGCCGATAGCCCGTGTAGCGCCCCAGCCCGATCAGCAGGGCCAGGGAGAACAGGTGCAATTCCGGGTAGTTGAGCAGGAGCCGGCCTACCTGCTCGCCTTGAAGCACGAAGTAACAACACAGGCCGACCAGCAGCGTTCCGAACAGCATTTGGAGCGAAGCCCCTAGGCCGTCCTCCTCGGTACTCACGTAGAACCGCTCGATGATCATGGTAAGAATGACCATGGGAAGCAGCACGGCATCGGCGCCGGGCGTCAGGCCCAGGTAATCCAGCAGCGAGACGGCGAACACAAGGCAAATGACCACCAGGGTCAGAATCACGCTCAGACGCGGAACCAGCAGCAATTTCAGCCGGTCCAGCAGCGAGCGGGTGGCCAAACCGAGTATCAGCACCAGGCCGAACACGACCAGGCCGGTTTGCCAGTGGGCGTAGATGAAGCTTAGGGCCACCAGTACCGGGGTGAACGTCCCGAAGGTGCGTATGCCAATCAGGGTCCGGAACACCGCGGTTACCAGCGCGCCCAAGGGCATCAGCAGCAAAAGGATGACCACCTGATGCATTTCCACCGGCAGGCTGGCCAAGTCGAGGATGTCGGTCAGGTGCTGGCCGCGCCGCACCAGGGCGTGGCCGGGCGGCGGGATGGCCGTAATGGAAAATTGCGAGTTCAGTTCCGTCAGGCCGGAACCGCGAACCGCTACGGTGCCGTCGTACCGGGCGGGTAGGAAGGCGGCGGGCAGGTCGCGGGCGTAACCATTGTCGGGGTCGAATGGCTCCCAATGCCCGTTCGTCAGGACCTCGACCCACACGTGCGGCTGCGCGGCGACCGACTCCTGGACCACAAAACCCGTGACCAGACGCGCCGGCACCTTGCCCGCCCGGCAAAGAGCCACCATGGCTCGGGCCCGGCCCAGCGAGGTGCCCTGCTGTTGCTCCAGCACCCCGCGCGCGTCTTCGGGGCCGTCGTCGTCGCCGGCGATGTGCCGATGGCAGAAGTCGAAAATCCCTTGGACCAGGGCGGTCTTGTTGCGGGCTTTTCCCTGAATCTCTCGAAGCCGCTCGCGTACGGCGGCGCTTCGGACCTGGATGGTGCGAAAACCTCGCAGGTAGCCGGCGCGCTGCTCAGCGGTCAATTGGGCCAGGGTGGTTCGGTCGCGAAATCGGGTTCGCGGGCTCAGGTGGATGTCGAACCGGGCTTCGAGCCGGAACTCGCCATCGCGCTGGGTCACCACGCTCAATTCTCGCGTTTCCGCGGCGGACCGCATCCGCTCGGTTTTCAACCCGGTATAACGCAAGTCTTCGCGAAAGATGCGGCTATGCGGAGCGCCGTCGGGAATGGCCACCCGGAGCCGCATGCCGGCTTCCGGAGCCCGGAAGCTCACGTCGTACGCCAGCCGCCATACGCTGTCGCCCTCGGTCATGGGCACGTCATGACGGCTGTACACGCGCAGCCCGACGGCAACCATGCCCGCCACACACACGCTCACGATGACCCAGCGAGCGACCTGCCTGCCGTGCATACGCACCTCCTCAGATGATCAGGGGGTTGAACAGGGGATTCCGTCCCCGCGGCGAGTTCCCGCTTGAAGCCGTTGCGATACCCGGTCCGGGGCCCGAGAAAAGTGCGGGGCCACCCTGCACGGCAAACATCCTATGCCGGCAGGCGGCGACGGCCCTTCCTGGATCCAGGCTCTATCGGCAGACGAGCGGAACCCGTGGTTCCCAGCCGGCCCGAACGGGCCGGCGCGCCGGGGCACATTGCACCGACGATCATTTGATTTTATCCCGCCCCCGGCATCTGTCAATAGAAGTGTTTGGGCTCGGGCGCGGAATTTTTCGTTGCCGTGTCGTTAGCCGTCGAATTGCGTGGGATAGGCTTCCAGCCTGTCGCCGTTTGTGGGATAGGCTTCCAGCCTGTCGCCG
>SKZG01000096.1 GCA_007127495.1 Planctomycetales bacterium | reverse complement strand
GCTGCACCGGCCGCGAAAGCGATTGATGACGGGGCGAAATGCGATGTCCATCGGCGCGGCAAGGTTGGTGAGCGGCTCCGCCCATTCGCCGCCGCCGAATGCCACGGCCCGCAATGTGACGTCGTGCTGCTTCACGTTCAGCGAAAGGTGCCGCCCGCCGCCAATCGGTTTGGGCGGACCGGCCAGCGTCACGCCGCTGGTACACATCAACCGTGGGCGGTTGCCCTCGCCGAACGGGGCGAGGCGGTCCATCTGCTCGACCGCACGCAGGGTGAATGCACTGAGCGGCGCCTCGGCGTCGATGGCCAACTCGGGCGTGCAGCAGGCGCGGTCCATCTGCTGGTCGACCACTTCGCAGAAGGCCTCGCGGAACGCGTCGAACCGGTCCTCCTCAATTTTCAGCCCGGCTGCCGCTGCGTGGCCCCCGCTGGAAATGAGGTGGTCGCCACACGCTTCCAGCGCCGCATACAAGTTGAACCCGGCAATGCTGCGCGCGGACCCGACGCCCGGCTTCGCACACAACGGGTCCCACGCAATCAGCACCACCGGCCGATGATACTTCTCGGCCAGCCGGCCGGCCACGATCCCAATCACGCCCGGATGCCAACCGCGCTCAGCGAGCACCAGAGCGGATTCGTCGGGTGGATCGCTTTCGGCACGGGCCTGCTTGCCGGCCGCAAGCTGGATGCTCCGTTCAATCGATTGTCGCTGCCCGTTCAAGCCGTCGAGGTACTGGGCCAGTTCGGCGGCGCGCGACGTCCGATCCGTCAAAAGCAGTTCCACGCCCAACAGCGGCTGCCCCAGCCGGCCGACGGCATTCAGCCGCGGGATCAAGGTGAACGCCAAATCCTCGGCGTCAAGCTGCCGCTTCTTGTCCAGCTCTGCGAGTTTCAACATTTCGGCAATGCCGAGGGTGGGCTGGTTGGCAAGGCTTGTCAGGCCGTGGCGAACCAGAACACGGTTCTCATCGATCAGGGGAACCACGTCGGCCACCGTGCCGAGCGCGGCAAGCCCCACCGCTTGCAGAAGGAAATCTCGCATCCGTTGCCCGACTCGCTTCGCCTGACTCGCCTGCTGGCACAGCGCCCAGGCGAGCTTCAGTGCCACACCCGAACCGCTGAGGCCGCCGAACGGATACGAGGCTCCGGGAAGGCGCGGATGGACCAGGGCGAGCGCTTCGGGCAGGACGGCCGGCGGCTCATGGTGGTCGGTAATGACCAAATCGACGCCGAGCCGGCGGGCCAACTGCGCTTCCTCGACGCTGCCAATACCGCAATCGACCGTCACGATCAGCCCCGCCGATTCCGCGGCCAGCTTGCGAACCGCATCGGCGTGCAGACCATAGCCTTCGTCAACGCGGTGTGGGACATAGTAGCTCACCTGCGCGCCAAGCATCCGGAGGCAAAGCCACAAGATCGCGGTGGCGGTCATCCCATCGACGTCGTAGTCGCCATAGACGACAATCCGCCGATTTGCGGCGACCGCCTCGTGGATTTGCCGCGCCGCTTCGCTGCAGCCGGGCAACTCCTCCGGCGGCCGAAGCGCGGAGAGCTTCGGATCGAGGAAGACGCGGGCATCGCGGGGGTCGGTCACACCGCGGCCCACCAAGAGCTGCGCCACCACCGAGGGAAGATCAGCCCCCCGCACCAGCCGCGCAATGCGCTCCTGATCGTGTGAATGAATGCGCCAGTGCTTTGCCATGAAGGGCTTTCCGACGCGACGCTACTTCTTCTTTTCGTTATGGATCGTGTGCTTTCGGAGGCGGGGGCAGTACTTTTTCAGCTTGAGCTTCTCGCCGCCGGTCCTCCGACGCAGCGAATAGTTATAATCGCCCGTTTCCTCGCACACAAGAAATACCGTCTCGGCCTTTTTCTTCTTCTTGCCTTTGGTCGCCGCCATGGGAGTCTCCAGAAATGAACATCACAAGTAGCCCAGTATAGCCCGATCGGATGCAGCCTGGAACCCAGGCCACGAAACATTTTCGGATTTTTTGCCCAGGCGGCCCAAATCCCCCCAAAGGGGAGTAAACGAGAACAGGTGGCACCCGCCGCGTGTGCAGACGTCGTCCCTTCATAGCCTGCGGATGGGACGAGAGACAAGGCGAAAACGCAGTAACTTTCGGGGGTGTCGCTGTCAGGCAGAAACAAACCGCACAGATTTCCGAGATGTGTGGTGGTGCCTGTCGCCGTTTTCGTCTTATTGAAGTTGGCAAGGAATAACCAGCGGCACACTCAGCGAAATAGTAACTGGCGGGAGCAAATGCCGCCGCTGGGAGCAGGCCGGCGCTGACTTGTGATCGGTTCCCTTCGATAGTACAATGAGGTGGTTACGATCAGCGCGCGGCAAACACGCTCCCATTCCCCCCAAAATACCGGGCTTCGGAGTTGCGAGCGACGGCGGCCCCCCCGCTTGACTCCGAAATGAGTCCAAAACCCACGTTTCATGTACGGAGATTCATTGGCCATGGCACAAACATCCCCCACCAATACCACGATGTCGCCCGGGGCGAAGCCACAACCCGTTGTAGCGAAGCCCCAGCCCACTGCAGCAAAGGCTGTCGCCGCGGAGCAGGTCCAAGAGGTACGAGGCGCTCGAGCTGTCGGAGTGCGCGAGGAGCTGGAGGAAATCAAGGAGGTCGGTGCCTTCGGCATCTGGCTGCGTAACACCGTGAAGCAAACGCCAAGCTGGCTGGTCAGCTTGATCTTCCACATGATCGTCATGCTGATCCTGGCCATGACGTTCGTGGGCGGACATGTGGAAACCCAGCAGTTGCTGACGATCGGTCCAAGCGACGAAGATCAGATGTTCGATGAATTGGACGACCTGCAGGACGATCTGTTGGACCAGGCAATGGACCTTTCGACGGAGGTCGTGGCAATTGACGTGGAAGTGGTTTCGGAACAACTGGACCTGGCACCGACGGAAGACATGGATCATGCCAAGATGGCAATCGAACTCAGCGACTTCGGCATCCAGCAAGCGCCGCGGTCGGACATGCTTTCACAGCTTGGCGCGATGAGCGGTGACGGACTCGGCGCGCGTTCGGGTCCGAACCGCGCGCGGGCGGTGAAGGCCGGCGGCGGCAACGCCGCCAGCGAAGCGGCGGTGGCGCGGGCCTTGGAATGGTTTGCCAGGCATCAGTTGCCCGACGGCGGGTGGAGCTTCGACCATACCCTCGCCCATGCATGCCGCGGCAAGTGCAGCAACAAGGGTTCCTTGCCACAAGCTCGCAATGCGGCCACGGCCACGGCACTGCTGCCATTCCTCGGTGCGGGGCAAACGCACATGGAAGGCAAGCACCGGCAGACCGTTCGCGGGGGCCTGTATTACCTCGTCAACAACATGAAAGTCGGCCAGCAGGGCGGGTCGTTGCGCGAGGGCGGCGGGCGGCTCTATTCGCACGGCCTCGCGGCCATCGCACTGACCGAAGCCTACGGTATGACGCGCGACCGGGCCCTGCTACAGCCCGCCCAGGCGGTGGTCAATTACATCTGCTACGCCCAGGACCCGGTAGGTGGCGGCTGGCGATACAACCCGCGGCAGGCAGGCGACACATCGGTTGTGGGCTGGCAATTGATGGCACTGAAAAGCGCGCACATGTCGTACCTGAAGGTGCCGCCCCAGGTGGTGCTGAAAGCCTCGCACTTCCTCGATTCCGTCCAGAGCGAAAGCGGCGCCGCGTATGGGTACACCAGGCCCGGACGAGGTTCGCGGGCGACCACGGCCATCGGGCTGTTGTCGCGTATGTTGCTGGGTTGGAACAAGGACAATCCGGCCCTGCAGCGCGGGGTGCAGCAGCTTAGCAACTGGGGCGTATCGAAAGGCGACATGTACTACAACTACTACGCCACCCAAGCCGCCCGCCACTGGGACGGCGAGGTTTGGAAGAAGTGGAACGATCAGATGCGCGACTGGCTGGTCAACTCCCAGGTGAAAGAGGGCTGCGAGTCGGGAAGCTGGTTCTTCGGAAGCGGCGGCGATCACGGGGCCAGGCGCGGCGGCCGCCACTACGTCACCTCAATGGCCACCATGATGCTCGAAGTGTACTACCGGCACATGCCCATCTATCGCCAGGTGGCCGCCGAAGACGACTTCGCCTTATAATGGCTCAATTGGCAACAACCCGAGAGGGTCGAGAGCAGCATGGCGGCACTGAAACGGATTCTCGTCACCGGCGGCGCCGGCTTTCTCGGCTCCCGCCTGTGCGAACGGCTGGTCGCTTCGGGGCACGACGTCATCTGCCTCGATAACTTCTTCACCAGCCAGAAATCGAACGTGGTGTCGCTCTTGGCGCGGCCCAACTTCGAGTTGATCCGACACGATATCACCCTGCCGATCTTCCTCGAAGTCGACGAAATCTACAACCTGGCTTGCCCGGCGGCGCCCGGCCACTACCAGTACAATCCTATCAAAACGATGAAGACGTCGGTCATGGGCGCGATCAACGTGCTGGGCATGGCCAAGCGGTGCGGGGCGAAGGTGCTGCAAGCCTCGACCAGCGAAGTGTACGGCGACCCGGAGGTCCACCCCCAGCCTGAAAGCTACCGCGGCGCCGTCAATCCGATCGGCCCACGGGCCTGCTACGACGAAGGCAAGCGAGCCGCCGAGACGCTGTTCATGGACTACCACCGCCGTAACGGCGTGAACGTGCGGATCGTGCGCATTTTCAACACCTACGGTCCGAACATGCACCCTTTCGACGGCCGCGTGGTGTCGAACTTCATTCGGCAGGCGCTCCGGGGCGAGCCGATTACGATTTTCGGCGACGGCTCGCAGTCGCGGAGTTTCTGCTACCGTGACGACCTGATCGACGGTATCCTTCGCATGATGGACGCGCCGGACGACTTGGTCGGGCCGGTCAATTTGGGCAACCCGGTGGAGTTCTCCATTCTCGAATTGGCCGAACAGGTTCTGGAGCTGATCGGTTCAGCCTCGGAACTGAAGTACGAGCCGCTTCCTCAGGACGACCCCACGCAGCGCCAGCCCGACATCTCCCTGGCCCGGAGCCGGCTTGGCTGGGAGCCGACCGTCAAGTTGCGCGAAGGGCTCCAGAAGACGATCGCGTGGTTCCGGTCCGTGGACCTCGACCATTTTCGGCCGCCAACGCCCAATTATTGACCCAAACGGGAAACGTCACGGGCAAGGTGCCCGTGTTGCAAAAGCGCACCAAACGGCCCGCGGCGAGTATACGAAGCGGCCCGGGGGCGCCTAATCGAGCCAGTCCTGCTCGGCGAGCCGCTCGGGGGTGTACACGTCGGTAACGTAGCTGATGTCCTTGCTGATGAGCGCTTCCACTTCCAGCTTGAAGCCATTGTCGAGCATGCGCTTGATCTCTTTTTGCCATGCCGCTTTGCCTTGGAACCAGGGGTAGGCGGCGATCTGTTTCGCACGCCGACGGTCGGTGTCGTTCAGCGTAATCTTCACGCTGTCGGAAAGGCCGCAACGGTCCAGGTCGATCGAGCGGAGGCCGAGGTAGCGGGCGTCGGGAATGGCCATCCGCCGCGACTCGAACGCCAGGTTGATCGAACCCTGCTTGATCACGCTGTAGATGTAATAGCCCCAGGGGTCGTTGTCCAACAGGCAATAGACGGGCAGTTTCAGTTCGTAATGCAGCCGGTTTAGCATCCGCCGGACACCACGGGGCGGCTGCCCCCCGCCGTGCGTGAGAATGCAGTTGTGACGCCGCCAGAACTTGTCCTCGTTGAACCGCTGCCAGACCGTATCTTTTTCGACGTGCAGGATGAACTTCGCCTGGCAGCTCTTGAATTGGATAATGTCGGGCTCGACGATGGAGGGGATGCCGTACCCGCCCGAGCCCATGCGCGAGCAGTCGATCTCGTCGCCCTTGTCGACCAGGATGATGGGGCCGATCATGTCGCCCCGCTTCTGGGCGTACAGGTGCAGTTCCTCGCGAAGCGCGTTGAGCAGCACCTCGACGTCTTCGATAATGGGGTCCGACTCTTTCTGATCGGCGAACGTCTCCTCCTTGGTGCCTTCGATGGTATGCTTCAACAGGTAGTACAGACCACGGATGCTGGTGGTCTTGCCTTCCTCGATGAGCTGCTTCGCGCCGCTGGCCACGAGCATGGTTTGCATGAAGCTCTTCGCCTGCGACAGATTGAACAACTGCCGCCGGTTCGTGTTGCGGCCCATCTCGATGAACCGTTTGCTCTTGTTGTAACGCACGTTCGAGAGGGTGCGCGACGGGATGTCGACGTGCGGATCGCGCCGCCGGTCAGCCGCCGCGACGACGCCGTCGGCCAGGCCCTCGATCTCGGAGAGCGTCTTCCGGTCGCGTTCGGGCAGCTTCACTTTGGGCTTGGGTGCGGCGGGAGGGGGCGATGGTTGCGTGCGTTTTTTCTTGGCCATAAGGTTCGGGGCAAAGCGGTTTGGCGATTTTCGCCTGAGAATCGGTTCGTGAGGCCTGTAAACGCCACCACGCGGGTTGATCCCGGGGGGCGTTGCGGCGATCAAACTCTGGATAGCATACCGGCCACCGGCCGGACAGGGCAAGCCCGGTAGAACCGAGTGGCTGGCACTCTGGCGCCCGCCTGGACTCCGGCCTATCGGCCCGAGCGCCCCTAGCCGGAGGGGTCGGCGGGCTGGCTGGCGTGGGCATTTTGTGATACGGTACTATTCGGATGCATGCAAAGCTTGGCGCTGATGAACGCCTCGCCCCATGCCGATGGAGACGTGGAATGAACACCTTTACCGATAGGGCGCGAGTCGCGGCGTACGCCGATGGTCAGCTTGTGGTCGAGATGGAGAGCGGAGCCCAATTGCGGTTTCTGCGACGGTGGTCATCCGTGTGACCGAGGGGTTCCTGAGTCTCTGACGCTGGTCTTACGCGAGCGGCAGAAACAATACCCAGTCTATAGAGGCGCCAGAGTAGCATGCACCTTACCACATCGTCTGGCACAATTCAAGCCCCCCGGCCGGCACAAGTTGCGTAGATCGTAGGGTGGTTTCGGCCGTCCGTGGCCGGTGGATGCATGTTTGCGCCCAACGGGACGTTGCAGCGGCGGTGCGGCAAGTGCCGCGGAAGTTCCGGGCGGGACGATCGGATCAGTCGATCCGTGCGATCCGTCCGATTCCGTTCCCCCGTGCCCGAAATGCGGCAAGACTATGGTCCTGCGCACCGCGAAGAGCGGCAAGAACGCGGGCAAGCAGTTTTGGGGGGCTGCTCGGGGTATCCGGAGTGCAAGGGGGTGGTCAGCGTATGAGCGAGCCGGCCGTTACGCTTCGAGCCGCAGTTTTAAGCCACGGCGAGTATCGGTAGGGTGAATAATCCGCGATTAGGCTCTCCAGCCCATCCAGTACATCCAGTCCATGAGCCAGGGGTGCGTCCATGGGTTCCAGGTCGGGTAACTTGCCGACAGGGCGGAGCCGACCAACAGCAGCAGGGCCAGGGCGCGCAGCCAGGGATTGCGGGCCATTCGGTCGACCGCGGGCAGGGCCAGCACGAGCCAAAGCGGGGCCAACCAGAACACCCACCGCAGGCCGCTTGTCACGCCGCCATAATTGCGGTACACCGCGCCGCGCGTCAAGTAGAAGGCCAGGCATGCGAGGCTCGCCAGCACAAGGATCAGAGCAAGCCAGCGCAGTTTGCCGGTATCGCGGCCGCCCAGCCAGAGGACCGCTCCGGCCACGGTCGCTAGCCAAATGGGCGTGAGCGAGAAGATGCCGTGATGCCCTACCAGAACATGCAGCGCATAGACCGCCGGCGACCGCTCGCCGCGATCGACGCCCACCGGATTGCGCCAGTAGCTTTCAATGATCCGCCCGTCGCGCTCGTACTCGTAATCGTACCAATTGCTCTCTCCTTCACCGCTACGGTGCATGTAGGGTGGTTTCAAGCTCTGGTGGGCAATCCAGTTCGTGCCGAAGAATCCGGCGGCAATCACGGCGGCCGCGGGAACATACGCCAGGAGGGTTTGCCGGGCGGCGACCGCCAGCAAGACCAGACTGATCAGGCCCGCCAGCGCCAACCCCGGCAGCTCGCTGGCGACCAGCAACGCGGCGGAGACCCCCGCCACGGCGAAGGTGATCAGCCGGCGGTCGCCGTCAAACCAAATGCGCACCAGGGCATACAGCGCGATTGCCGCGCACACGGCGGCCGGCAGGTGGTTGTTCAACACGTTGGCGAAGGTGGTCAGAAAGGTCCCGAAGGTGGCGGCTCCCATCATGAAGACGCGGGAGAAATCCGTCTTCCCGAACCGCTCGATCAAGGCGGCAAGCACGACAAAGTACACGGCCATGGGAAGCACGTTCCAGAGCACCAGCAGGATTCGGCCGACCACGAAGGGATGCGTGCCGAGCGTCATACCCGACGACTGATAGATGAGCCAATAACTGCCGGCCATGATGGTGGGCAGCAAGGGCGGTTTGCTGGAGTACAGGTGCCCGCCGTGCATCACCATGTCGATGGTGTCCCACGTGGGCTCCTGCACGACGCGGTCGATGGCGTAGGGCACGCCGGGAACGCGCATGTCGGGTTCCACCAGCGCCCGCATCATCATCCACCGGCTGCGGTCGTTGGCGCTGAGGAAGGGGCGTTTGTGCTGGAACGCCTCGCGGAACCGTTGTTCTTCGTCGCGCATGACGCTTTGAAACCGCTCGGCGGTGATTTCCCCCGCCTCTTTCCGCGGAAGCAGTTCGGCTCGCCGCTGGCTCAGCCGTTGCTGGATTCGAAAATCCTCGATGGCGCGCAGGTCGATGGCGTCGACGGCCAGGATGCGGCCCAACATCACGCCAACTGCGGCGCAGATCATCACCGCGTACACGCTGCGCCGCAGGTTGGCGCGGGCGGCCTCTTCGGTTGCTGTGTTCATTGCGATTCCTCCAGGTTCGAGTGGGAAACAGATGCGTCAACCGGCGCAGTGCGCTGGGCGATGGAATACGGCGACCCAAGCGGGTCGTGATAGGCAATCAACAATTCGGCAACGAAGCCGATGGACATGAATTGGCCTCCCAGTAGCAGAAGTGCCACCGAGTAGAGCAGGGCCGGGCGATTGTGCAGGTGGACATACTGGCTCGGGTCGCCACCCAGCCGCGAGAGGCTCCAGTGGACCGCCAGAAACGCCATGCCCAGCACACCGAGAAAGAACGCTCCAAGGCCGACGGTGCCAAGAACGTGTTGCGGCCGTTGCCCGAAACCGGTCAGGAACTTCACGGTCAGCAGGTCCAGAAATCCCTTGACGAAGCGGCCCACCCCGTACTTCGAGTGGCCATGTTGGCGCGGGCGGTGCTGAATCACGATTTCCCCGACCCGATAGCCTCGCGCGGCGGCGAGCACGGGAACGAACCGGTGCAACTCACCGTACAGGCGCACTTCTTTGAAGATCGGCCGACGGTAGCACTTCATGCCACAGTTATGGTCGTGTAGCTGCACACCCGTCAGCCGGCTCACCATCCAGTTGAACACGCGCGAGGGCAGCACCTTGTGCCATGGATCATGGCGCACTTGCTTCCATCCGCTGACCACGTCGAGGTTTTGGTCCATTTCCGCGAGGAACTTGGGGATTTCTTGAGGGTCGTCCTGAAGATCGGCGTCGAGCGTCATGATCAGGTCGCCGCGGCTCTCGGAAAACCCGGCGCTGAGGGCAGCGGCTTTACCGAAGTTTCTGCGAAACCGAATGCCGCGCACACGAGCATCCTCGGCGGCCAGTTGCTCGATTTCCTGCCACGAGCCGTCGGTCGATCCGTCGTCGATCAACAGCAGCTCGATGTCGTAGCCCTGCTCGCGGGCCACGGCGGCGATTTCGGCATGGAGCCTGGCAAGGCTCGCCTGTTCGTTGTAAACGGGAATGACAATCGAAAGCATGGCGGTTTCGGCTCCGGAAGTTATGGCGACGAACTGCAGGATCGGGGCAACGTCGGGATTTCGTCGTCACGGCATTTCGGATAGAAGCAAAAGTATAGGATAACGGAAATGGCGATCTCCGACATCAGCCAGACGAGCCGGAGCATGACGGCAGCCAGGGCGGCCTCGCCGGCACTGAGCGGGAGCAAGCGCGCGGTCATCCGCAGGAGCACGACGTCGCGGACGCCCAGCCCACCGGGTATCAGGGAAAGGAAACCGGCCACCATCGCCAAGGAAACGGCCGCCACGTAACCCGTGAAGTGCTCCCAAGGTCCCAGAGAATCGACGCCCAGCGAGCGAATGGTCGCCCAGAGGCTCAGGCCCAGCAGGCACCACACGAGGACCATTCCAATCCAGCCGGACAAGAGGGTTGCGTAACCGAGTTTTTGCAGGCTTTCGCGAACTTCGGGTCGCGATCGACCGACCCCGGCCCAGCGCGCGAGGCGGCGAAAGACGGGTGGAATGGTCGGTATCAGCGACGCAACGGCCAGTCCGATGGCCCCCCAAAACAGGCCCTGCTCCTCGCGAACGTACACCGCCAAGACCGCCGCGGCCAGGCCCGCCCCCACGGCCATCATCGTCAGTGTTTCCGCGAAGACACTCGCGGCCGCCAGCCCTGGATCGACCCGGCGCCCATGAATGAGCCCCGCGCGCAGGATCACCACCATCGCCTTCCCCGGCACGTATTTGCCGAGATGGCCGATGTAATAGGCGCGCAGAATCTCGCTCAGCCTCGCATCCTGCCCGCAAACGCGAAGAATACGCCACCAGAATACTCCAGCGGGCAACAGGCCCAACAGGTAGAGCCCGCAGGCTGCAAGCAGCCACCAAGGATGGAGCGTCCACTCATGCTCCCCCAATTGCCGCCAAGCGTCTTCCAGCGTGCCGCGCACGAACCAGACCACCAGCCCGAAAACCAGTAGCTTGGCCGCAAGGAGCAACCGCTTTCTGACGTGTTTTGGAAGATGGTTCACGGGGCGGGTCCGAAATGGAGGATTACTCCATGATACCATAGCGGCGGTGTCATAGCCAGTACCGCCGACAGGGAGGAAACCGGGCCCGCTCGGCAACCTGTCCCGGTGTCTGGTACAATGCGGCGGTGGCGTACAACCGAGCGTGAATCAGGAGCTTCCTACCATGGCGCGGATTGTTTCCTTTGCCGTTCTTCTGGCCATCCTGGTGGCCATATTGGCCCTATTTGTCTGGGTTATGGCCGATTTCATTCTGCCGATTTTCCTGGCCCTGTTGCTGGTCGTGATGTTCGGCCCGGTGCACCGCTGGTTTGTCCGAAGACTCCACGGTCGGATTCGCCTGGCGGCGCTGGCCACCACGGGCGTCATCTTGCTCAGCGTGCTGGTTCCACTCGCGGGAGTTCTGTCGCTGGCTGTCCGGGAGAGTACTTGGCTGTACGAGCATTTGCGGGTTGCGCAAATCGACGTGCGGCCGGTTGCGCAAAAGCTGGCCGACCTGGCTGGCGAAATGGGCTGGACTCTGGAGCCGGCCGAGATGGAGCAGGCGGTGATTGACCGCGCCCGCGAACTGCTCACACCCATCGTCCTGGCAACGCCCGGCTACGTGGGAAGGCTGCTTCTTTCCGCCGCCATTATGATGTTGGCCGTGTACTATTTTTTTGCCGACGGCCCCGCCATGATCCGCGCGCTGATGCGCCTTTCGCCCTTGGACGACAAATATGAGCAGGAATTGATCGCTCAGTTCGACGTGATCAGCCGCGCCGTGGTGCTGGCCACCGTGCTGGCCGCGTTAGGGCAGGGGCTGGCGGCGGGCGTAGGCTACTTTTTCGCGGGAATCGGCTCCGTGGTGTTGTTGACCATACTGAGCGTGCTCGTGGCCATGATCCCGTTCATTGGCGCGGCGGGTGTGTGGGTGCCGGTGTGCTTGTGGCTGGCGTTCGTTCACAATCGCCCGGTAGCGGCCGTCCTGCTGGCGGTCTATGGTTTGGCGGTGGTCTCGACCATTGACAACCTCATCCGGCCGTACATCCTGCAGGGCCGATCGAGCTTGCACCCGCTCCTGGCCCTTTTGAGCGTGATTGGCGGCGTGCAGGCCCTGGGGCCGATCGGCATCTTCGTCGGGCCCATGGTGGTTGTGTTCTTGCAGTCGCTGCTGAATATGCTGCATTCGGAACTGGGCGAGTTGGACACCAGGTGACCGCGTCCGGTGCCTTCTTGGCGGCGGGCAGCCCAACAGCCCGGTCCAACAGCCCGGTCCCTTGCATGGGCAAGCGCATTGCGGTACGCTGCAAGGTGAACTGAAGGGAGCGATGTCGTGGCAATACATTGTATGTTGATGGGTTTGGTTCTGGGCATCGACGTCGGGTGGCGTCCCTTGCCCGACGGCCAAGGCACGGAGTTCCTTATCCAGCTTTCGCCGGACGATCTGGACGCCATGACGACGGGCGAGCCGTGGATGACCGATATTCCCGCCTCGGTCGGCGAGGTGCGCGCCTATCGGATCACCGTCGGCACCGGCGCCCTGCCGCGTATCGACCCGCCGCCAAAGCGGCCGCCCGTGGAAGAAACCCGGGCCGATCCCACCCCGCAACGTATCGACCCCGCGGGCGAACCCAAGCCCCTGCCTGAAAAGCAGGCCATTTACATGCAACCCGGTCCGGAGCAAGGGGATCCGGCGAGGACCGGGGAGGATCGATTCCCGGACGGCACAGCCCCTGATCCGGAGAAACCTGCGTCGCGCCCCTGGATGTTGCTCGTGGGCACGGCCCTGGCTTTGGCGGGTTCGCTTGGCGGAAACGCTTACCTGCTATGGGGACTGCACGAGATGCACCGTCGCTATCAGGAACTGGCCGCGGGCTAATTCAGGCGGCCTGAGCCGGATCGTCGAAGTCGTCGTCTTCCTCGTCGAGTTCGTCTTGTTCCTCGTCCCAGTCTGCATCATACTCCTCCTCCGCCTCGTAGCCCCCTTCTTCCTCTTCCCCGTCGTCGTCTTCCTCCTCCTCGTCGCTGCCGTTGTCCTGGCCGGCGTTCTCGTCGGTCGGGCCGGTCGCATCGTCCTCGTACCAGCCGAAGCCATCGCCGCCGGCTTCCGCCCAACCGGTGAAGCCGTCCACTTCGTCCTCCGAACTGAAGAAGTCGGCATCGAACACGCGTTCGGCGGCCCGCCCGTCGTGGCGTTCCTCTTCGGGCGCCGCGAGGTCCGTTGCCGCGGAGTCTTCGTCGTCCGGCACGGGCGCCCTGTGCTCCAGGTCGAAGCCCTGCTCCGTGTCGATTGCCGCGATCTCGTCGTCAACCGCCTCCTCGTCATCGGAATCGTGGACCAAAGGTTGTTGCCGGCGGCCGGTTGCATCATCGAGGGCGGCAGGAGGCGATTCCGTGAGGGCTTCGCTTTTGCGAGCGGGTCTCGGCTTGGCACGGCGGCGGTTCGGCTTCCCGGCGGCGTCGAGAGACAAGGCCGGGGGATTCGGCTCCGCATTGTTCGGCAGTTGGGCGGAGGGAA
This sequence comes from Planctomycetales bacterium, assembly GCA_007127495.1. Lineage (GTDB taxonomy): Bacteria > Planctomycetota > Planctomycetia > Pirellulales > Thermoguttaceae > PWXP01. The sequence goes on along the minus strand of SKZG01000096.1, from coordinate 7,527 downwards.
CACCGAGCGCGCGAAACAGCTCGAACACGTGTTCATGGCAGGTGAACACGAGCAGTTGATGGCCCGACTCCGCGAAGTCGCGCAGCAACTCGGCGGCCGCCTGGGCCCGATCGGCGTCGAAGTTCACCAGCACGTCGTCGAGTACCAGCGGCAGGGGCGCACCGCGCCGGGCGTAGGAGGCGGCCAGCGCCAGCCGCAACGCTAGGAACAATTGTTCTCGTGTGCCCCGGCTGAGCGTCTCGATGGAAAGCGCGTTCCCTTCGCTGTCGTCCACGCGAAGCGAGTCCTCGCCCAACGGGGTCCATACCCGGCGATATCGCCCGCGCGTCAGCCGGTTCAGGTAACCGGAGGCCTCTTGCAGCGTTTCGGGCTGACGATCGCGCTCGTAATCGATCCGGATCGCATCGAGCAGTCGGCTGGTCAGCGCAAGCGCCTGCCATTGGCGCATGGCCGCCTGCAAACGCGTCTCGACCGTGGCCAGTTCGAGTTGGCGGCGGGCGAGCTGGCGGTCGTTGGCCAGGTTCTTCAGTTGCTCGTTGATTTGTCCGCGACGCTCGAAAAGCTCCTTGAGCCGGTTGTCGACGGCGTCGAGCTGTGTGAGGAGGTCGTCGAGCCGCCCGTCAATTTCGCCGGCCTTAAGTTCCTGGCCGATGGCATCGAGCGAGCAGGTTCCATTTGCGGCGGCTTCGATTTCGCGAGTGAGTCCCTCGCGTTCCTGGCGGAGCATCCGTGCGCGGGCCGCCTGGACCGCCAATTCGCGTAACCGCGGTTCCTCCTCGACGCCGGCCTCCAGGAGCAGTGCCCGCCGCTGGTGCTTCAAGCGGCCGATGGCCTCGACGTGCTTGCGATATTGGCGACGGAGTTGCCGGGCTTCGAGGCGAAGCTGCCGATAGCGTTCCACGTGGTCGCGTTGCCGGTTCAGCGCTTCGTCGAGTTGGGCAAGCAGTGCGAGAGGCTGCGCATGGTGCGATTCGATGCCGGCTTCCGCAGCCAGATCGCGTATTCGCGTGGCGGCGCTTTCCAGTTCACGGGTTCGCAATGCCAGCTCCTCGCGGCGTCGCTGCAACTGCCGGAACAACTCGCCGTGCTGTTCGCACTGCGTCATGACGCGGCGTACCTGTTTCGGGCTCAACTTGGGCGGCAACCCGACTTCAGCCAGCGCCTCGTTCCAGTGGCGTCGCGCGGCGGCGAGGTCGCCCTCCGATTCGGCCAGGCGTCGGGCGGCTGCCTCGGCCCGATGCATTGCGGTATCGCGCTTGCTCCGCATGGGAACGAGTTCCTCCAGCACGGCCAACTCGTTTTCGGCCGCTTGCAGCCGGACCGCAATGGGACCGCCTCCTTGCGGGAGCTGCGCGTCGAGCGCGTCGCGTTCCTCACCCGCCTGCTTGATCTGGGCCTGGAGCATGACAATCTGCCGCCGGCAAGCTTCGAGTTGTCTTGCGTTGGACCGTTCCAGCAGGACTTTTCCGAACCCGGCGGCTCCGGCGCCGAGAAGGCCCACCATGGTCATGGCCCACCCGAACGTTCCGGTCACCGAAGCCGGAACAAACAGGCCGGCCAGCACGAGCACCACTCCCAGGGCGAAGCAGGCAGCAAAGGCGGAAACCACCCAAACCGGCAGGAGTTGGTGTTGCAGGCACTCCCGGCTTTGCGCTTCGAGATCGGCATGATAACGCGTCAGTTCGTCCAGGCGTTCGTCCACAAGCAGGCGGCGGCGCAATTGCGACACCCTCGCGCCCGCCTGGTCAATCAGGCCGGCCAATTCGTGTTCGTTCCGCCCGCCGAATGCCGAGTTCATCGTCGTGCTCGCCGCATCGGCCTCCTCCTGGGCTGCGGCAAGCTGTTGTCGGGCCTCGCTCACGCGGTTGCGGGCTGCGCGAACGGCCGCGGCCGGCGCCCGGAGTCGCCCGATCGCGCGGCGAGAAAGTTGTGGCGGCACATCGGCCGCCGATCGGGTGGAAAAACCGATCGCCTCGCGTTCCTGACGAAGCGTATTTTCCAGGCCGTCGACTTCCGAGTGAAGTTCGCTGATGTTTCGCTGCAGCGCGTCGATCCACGACCGGTGTTCTAGCATCGCCTCGATGCGCGGAGCCTGACGCCATAGCCCGCGATGGATCGCCAAGGTGTCGGCCTCGGCCTTCAACTGGCGGCGGCGTGCGGATAACTCGCCGGCTCGGTTCTCGTGCTTGCTGAGGCGGGTGATGATGGCGTCGAGCCGGTCGACAGCGCCTTCGGGAATCGTTGCGGCCGGGGCCAGGGCGGAAAGCTGCTCATCGATCTCCGCGCGGTGTTCCCAGCGCTGCCGCAGGGTGGCGGCCAGTTCGATGACGCGGGCGTGCTGTTCCACGGCGAGCTGCTGCTGCTCGGCTTCAGCGACCGCCTGCGCAAGCTGCTCGCGCTCGGCGGCAAGCCGCACGTAGCGACACATGCCGGTGGCGAGCTGTTCGATTTCGCCTTTGAGTCGGGCGTGCTCCTCGACGAGTTGCGCTATGTGGCACGGCCCGCCGTCGCGCGCCAGCAGCCGGTTACGCGACGCCTCCAAACCACGAATCACTTCCACCAGCGAAACCCGGTCCAGGCCCGCAGTCAGGCTGTACAGCAGTTCGGCCGCCTTGGAATCGCTTAGCGCGCCAAGCTCCTGCATCTCGCGCAAGCCCACGGCAAAGACGTTTCGAAATACGGCCTCGTCAATGTTCCCCAGAACCGTCCGGAGCAGGGGCTCGCCCTGCCGGGCGCCGTCGGCGCCGGTCAGGGCAAGTTCATCGCGGTGGGCGCCGTCAGCGGCCACCGCGCGATGCCGGTCGAGCAGGAATTGCCCGTGCGGGCTGCTCAGCTCGAGCGACCCCCCGGGCCGGCCGCCGCGTAACGGAGGCAGGTATCGGGTCGTTTGCGGGCCATATCCGTAAAGCGTCCCACGAAGAAACTCCAGCAGCGTGGTCTTTCCGGCTTCGTTGGGGCCGTAGAGCACGCTCAGACCGTCGGCCATGCGCTCAACGCGCAGGCCGGTCCATACGCCATAACCGTCGATCGTCAGCCTGTTGATTTTCACGACGAGGCCTCCTTACCGGTAAGCAGGTCGACACCCAGGAGGGCGGCTTCACGCAGCGCTCTGTTCCGGGCTGGTGGATCGGCAAGCGCAAGGCCGGGGCCGATCACCTCGGCCAGCTCGCCTTCGGGCAGGTACACATCCAAATCCAGCGGCTCTTCGGGACTCCGTTCGTAGTGGCGAATCGCTCGCAAGAAATCCGCTCGGATCGTTTCTTGCTCAAACCATTCCGGCGGTAGCATCAGGCTGGGCTCGGCCTCGATGGCAAGGCTCCATGCGGAGGGCGAGCCGTAACCATATTCGCCCCGCAACCATTCGAGGAGTTCGGCGGCCAACGGACCGCGCCGCAACTTGCCCAAAAGGGGACCGGCGCCGGCAATGACCCACGAAATGATCAAGTCGACGTTCGAATTCGTTTCGCGCAGCGTGTGCATGCGCTCCCGAAGCTGGGTTTCAAGCGTATCGCGGCTGGTCGCCTCATCGACGACAAGCCGCTCGCTGAGCCAGCGTAGCACGTCGGTGGTGGTCAGGGTGTTGCGGAGGCGGGCCTGTTCGTCGACGTGGACCACGGTGCAGCCGTGCATCCCCGACTCCGATGGCCGGCGTCCTTGGGGCGAGCCCGGCCAATGCACCAGGGTGGGCACGCTCAGCGGCGTGCTCCGATGATGCCGGCCGCCCAGCGCCCAATAATGCAGCCCGCGCTGCTGGAGCGCTTCCGGTTCGGCCGCGCCGTGAACGGCGGCCACCGTAATCAGTCCGCCGGGCGAGGGCGAGAACTCGCCCGCACGAATCGAGTGCCTGGCGTCGCGGCTGGCGCCCAAGATGCAGGCCAACGGCGAGCCCTCGCGCTGCGCCGTAAACGACTCGACCCGGCCCACCGGAAACCGATGCACGTTTTCCGGCAACCGGATGGCCGTCGGCCACACTTCCGGCGGATCGACGGCGCCACCCGCCCAGTAAACCGGGATGCCGCGCTCGGCGAGTCGGGCAAACTGCTCGACGAGAAACAGCGGGCCGCGAGGCCCCGTATGTTGAGGATCGAGCAGGTCGCCGCTGAGGACGACGAATCCGACCTCTTCGGCCAGGGCCGTCTCGAACACCTGTTCCGCCGCGGCGTAGGGCGCTTCGAGGAAGAGGTCCGTCAGGTGCTCCGGCACTTCCGCCACCCCATGGGGGGGCATTTCCAGGTGGAAGTCGCTGGCGTGAAGAAAGCGAAACGGTCCGTTCGACATGGTCGGCCTCCGTGCCCGACAGCGGGAAAATCTGGCGCGAAACCCCGCCAGTAATCGTCGCTGCCGGCGGCGCTGGGACGCGGGCAGGCAAGCGCAAAGCACTTCCTGCCCGGCAGTCCATCCGCGAGACAGTATATAGTGCGCCCCTAGTGTACCCAATTGCCGCCAAAACTCCTATGGCGAAAATTTGCGGAAAAAAGGGCACTATAAGCAAGCAGCGCAAGCAAGTGGATTTTGCATTCCGGCATCTTTCGGATCCACTCGCTTGCGTTTCGTGCGTGTATTGACGCCATTGCAATGGTTGCAAAGCGTGGGGGCGGGTGGTATACTATGCGGATCCGGCGCATCCGCGCCCCCGCCCCTTGCTTCCCCCCATAAAAGGAGTACGACCATGGATCCCAGTACCAACTCGACCCAACCTTCGTCTGCCAAGACCTCTCGCCGCGACCTGCTCAAGCTGGGCGGCGCGGCAGCCGCCGGCTCGGTGCTTGCCGGTGCGGCCGTGCCGTGGGTGCACGCCGCCGAAGACAACACCATCCGCCTGGCGCTGATCGGCTGCGGCGGCCGCGGCCGCGGGGCCGTGGGCAACGCTCTGGGCGTGCGCGGCGCCCCCATCAAGCTCCATGCCATGGCCGACCTGACCGACGACCGCGTCAACGGCGCCCACGGCGCCCTGCACCGGCACGCCTCCGACCGGGTGAACGTTCCCCCGGAACGCCGCTTCGCCGGGTTCGACGCTTATCGCCACGCCATCGACTGCCTGCGGCCCGGCGACATCGCCATGCTCACCGCCTATGCCTACTGCCGCCCGCAGCAGGTCGAGTACGCCGTGCAGAAAGGCGTCCACGTATTCATGGAGAAGACGTTCGCTCCCGACCCGGCCGGCTGCCGCCGCATCCGGGCCGCGGGCGAGGCGGCGAAGGAGAAGAACCTGAAGATCGCCGCCGGCGTGCAGTGCCGGCACAGCGTTGCCCGGCAGGCGCTGATCGAAAAGGTCCGCGCGGGCGAACTGGGCGATATTCCCCTGGTGCGGGCCACCCGAGGGTGCGGCCACAACCACCTCGCGAAGCCATCGGCCGACATCGACCACGTCGCCTGGCAAATCAGGCACAACATACACTTCCTCTGGGTCACCGCCGGCATCCTGTCGGAGTTCATCATCCACCAGATCGACGAGTGCTGCTGGATCAAGGACGGCTGGCCCGTTTCGGCCACGGGCACGGGCAGGCAGTCCGACCGGGCCGACAATTGCAGCCAGAACCTTGGCAACTACTCGATCGAGTACACGTTCGCCGATGGCGGCAAGGCGGTGGTCGAGGGGTCCGGGCAGTTCGCCACGTTCATCCACGGCACCAAGCGAGCCGCCCAGTTCTCCGGCAACGTGCACGCCGCAACCGTGCATACCTATAAGGGCACGGATGTCGATGGGGACCAGATCGATTGGAGGGCCGGCCGCGAACCGACCAACCCCTGGCAGGCGCAGTGGAACAACTTTGTGGCGGCCATCCGGGAGGACTTGCCGTTCAATGAGGCCGAGCGGGCCGTCCAGGCGAACCTGACGACCATCATGGGCCGTGCCGCCGCCCACATGGGACGCACGGTCACGTGGGAAGAGGTGACCGACTCGAAGTTCGCCTTCTCGCCGATCGTCGACCAGTTGCAGTTCGGCGGCCCCGCCCCCGTGCAGCCCGACGCTGAAGGCAACTGGCCCGTCCCGCTTACCGGCAACTGGGTGGAAGTGTAACGCGGCCGGGGACGGTGCGCTGCAAGCGAGTGCACGGTGTGCGCTGGTGGGGTCGTACGTGGTCCGCCCCGTTTTCGCGGCGAAAGGCGACCGGCAGAGTCACCTGTCCCCTCGCCCCTGCCCGCGCAGCGGAATAGCAGGGGCGAGGGGAGGGTGCGGGGTGTGATCCGCAGAAGTCCACCCTCTCGGCCGCAAAAACCGAGACGGTCCCTCGTGAACGGTTACGCAGGGCTCACCGCCGGGGCGTGGTCACACGTTGGCCTTCGGCGTTGCCTGTTCGAAATTCGGGGTCACGTCCGCGTCGACGTTGCCCATGGCCCAGGCGAGGCCGCCCAGGAGGAGTTGTTGGAACGGCTGGCCGGTCCATACGTCTTCGCGGTGCCCCATGGAGTTGTAGTAGACGCGGCCCTTCCCGTGCATCCGAGCCCACGCGGTCGGGAACGGCGGCCGATTATAGTCGCCGCCTCGCATGCCCTCGGTCTCTTGGACGAGGACCACGTGCATGTCGGGGTTGAACTTGCGGAAGGCGTACCATTCTTCGTGCAAATCGAACGATTCGCCGAGCCCTTGTACGCCGGGAAACTTCGGCGAGGCGATTCGAATGGTCGCCGTTTGCTGCGGGCCGTGGCCGGAGAACTCGGCTCCGATCATTTCGATGAACGGGTCGATGCCGCCGGAACGGAAGGTGTCGGTCGCCGCGTGGATGCCGACGAACGGCTTGCCCGCCTCGATGGCGTCGAGCAGCTTCTGCTTGCCTTCGGCCGACATCGGGGCGCCGCCGTCGTTCGACCCGCCCAGCAGATTGCCGGAGGTGTAGAAGGCAATGCAGTCGTACTTGTCCAGGTCGCCGTCGAACAGCGTGCCGTCCTTACTGCACTCGACCTCGAAGCCGTGCTCTTGGCCCAGCTCGGTCAGAACCTTCTCGGAATGGGCAAGCTGCCCATCGTGGCGCTTCACCACCGAGTGCTCGAACCCGGCGCTGCGGGTGAAGTAGAGGACGCGCTGCTTCTTCTCGGCGGCGGCGACCCAACGGAACGGAAAGGCCGAGAGCCCCAGGAAGGCGGCTCCGGTCGATACCAACATTTCACGGCGTTTCATGGCAGTTTTCTCCAAGGATCAAATGGGGTTCATAGGGCGGCAGGGCCGCCAACCAATGCGAGCTTCCGCTCGAAGGCAGGACCAAAGCTTGGTGAAAGAGTTCACGATCCTGCCTGCTGTTCATCTATATGGTACGCTCCCCAACCTGACGGGGCAAGTTATTGTCGCCGCAAGGCGCGTTTGCGGCTTTGTGACACGGGCAGGATTCCCGTGGTACGGCATCTCGCCGCGTCATGGATCAGCAGCCGACGATGCGATTTGCACCGAGTTCGGCGAGGCGGTACAATTCCCTGTGGTCGTGGTCGTCTTGCAAACCCACCTTCGGCAAACCCGCCTGAAGTATCATGCCCCCCGATGAGCGTTGACCCATGAAGACTCTGAATCGCCTCCCCAGAATCCGCCGATTT
>SKZG01000513.1 GCA_007127495.1 Planctomycetales bacterium | reverse complement strand
TTGGTAGCCGGGGGCGAGGCCGGCCAGCAGACCGACGGCCGCCGAGACCACGGCGCCGGAGAAGGCCAGGCTTAGCGAGGGCTCGAAGGCAATCGCCACGCCTTCGGTCCCAATGGAGAAACTCCGCCAGCCCAGCAGGAGCATACCCAGGCCAATTCCCAGAACTCCGCCCGCCGCACTTTGCAAAAAGCTCTCCGCCAGAACCAGCCGGAAAATCCGCATGGGACGAAGCCCCAACGTTTGAAGCACGGCGTGTTCTCGGATGCGATCCTGCACGGCCATAACCGTGGTGGTGGCCACCAAGCTGAAGACGAGTCCCAGGCACGCATAGCCGAGCCACTGGGTGAAGCCGATCAGTTCCGCCAGGTCGGCGATAGCCTCCCGCTGGAACACGCCCTTGGGCTGTGTCATGGTTGCAACCGGTCCGTTGCGGAACCGGGCGTCGATGGTGGCCGCGGTCGCTTCCGAGTCGGCATGGTCGTCCAGCCGTACTTCCAGTTGGGTGACGGTTCCCACCACGTTTCGTCCCGGCGCCCTTTGGAGGAAATCCAAATGCGTGTAGATGAAGTTGTCCTCGGCGGCGACCGACGAGGCGAACACGCCCGCAATGAAAACGGTCACTTCGCCCACCGTGAAATGTTGGCCGACGTTCAGGTTGCGGCGCCGCGCCACGGCTTGCCCGACCAGCGCCGCGTCGGCGCGGCCTTCGTACGCGCTCCAAGTGCCGGAGAGCAGTTCCAGGTTGCGGGCGGCCGGCAGTTTCCCCGGTGGAAGACCGTTGAATACCACCATATCCAAACTCGCCCGGCAGTTGTTGGTGAAAACCTGGATTGGAACCACGTCCTTGACTCCGTGCAGGTTTGCAATGATCCGGGCGTAATCTTCCGGCAAGCGGCTGTTCGCCGGACAGAACTGGTTTTCCTGGAAGGCTACTAGCGTCCGATCGGCGTGCGAGGATCGCGTGAGGCGGTCCAGCCCTTGCTGGACGGCGCCGACGACGCAGAACACGAACAGCGCAACGGCCGTCCCGCTGACGGTCAGGGCCGTCCGCGCGCGGTGCCGCCAAAGGCTTTTCAACACATAGGGGGCAAAGCGAAACATGGTCACGCTCTCCTTCGGAGGCCGTCATGTACCAGGGTAGGTTCTGCCCCGGACGAGTCAATCAAGCGCCCTTCGTCGAGATGCAGCCGGCGGGCCGCCAGCGCAGCCACGTTCGGATCGTGCGTCACCAAAAACACGGTCATTCCCAATTCCACGTTGAGCCGCTGGACCAACTGCTGGATCTGTTCGGCCGCGCGCGTGTCCAGATTCCCGGTCGGCTCGTCGCCGACCACGATGGCGGGGTTGGCGACGATCGCTCGGGCAACGCCCACCCGCTGCTCTTGGCCCCCGGACAACTGGCGGGGATAGTGGTCGGCACGGTCGGTGAGGTCGACAGCCTCCAGAGCGATCTCCACTCGCTTGCGGCGCTCCGCCGCCGACATCGACAGCAGCAACAGGGGCAACTCAACGTTTTCGTAGGCGGTCAGTACGGGGATCAGGTTATGCGTTTGGAAGATGTAGCCGATGTTCGCGGCCCTCCAGTCGGCAAGTCGTCCGCGCGACAACCGCGTGATGTCCGTGCCGTTGACCAGAATCTGGCCGGACGTGGGCCGATCGATGCCCGCGAGCAGGTTCAGCAGCGTGCTCTTGCCAGTTCCGCTGGGTCCCATGAGGGAAACGAAGTCGCGCTCTTCGATACTCAGATGCACCTCCCTCAGGGGCGTGATGGTTTCTTCGCCCTTGACGAATTCCTTGGTCAGGTTCCGGATTTCAACCAGCGACATATCGGTTCTCCAGTGCTACTGTGGTCCGGCCGTGGCCGGCGGCATTGCGGGGGTGCGGTCGGCAGTGCCGAGTGTGGAGTCCTCGCCCCTAATCGTGATGCGATCGCCGTGCCTGAGCCCCTCGCGGCCGCCGGCCACGAGTTTGTCGGTTGGATTAAGTCCTTCGACGACTTCCACCAGTTGGTCGTTACCGGCTTGACCAAGCACTACCGCCTTCCTTCGCGCTATGCCGTGGAGGCGGTCGGCAAGCCACACGGTCGTTTGGCCCTCAACGGTCTCCACCAGGGGCCGCGGTACCAGCAATCGCAAGGGATCGTCCTGCCGCTCCGAAGGATCGGCCGGCCGCTCCGGGGCAAGGAAAGTCGCCTGGACCAGCATGTCGGGCTTGATCACCGGCGGTGGCCGGTGGACGGCGACCGTTACCTGCAAGGTATTCTTCTGGACGTCGGCCAGCGACCTGGCCGTGAGCACCTCGCCCACCAAGGGCTGCGAGAGGGCGGCCGATTCGATTTGAACGGGTTGTCCCGGTTCGACGTGGGGAACATCTTCCAGGCGCACATCCGCACGCACCTGCAGCATGTGTGGATCGTACAGGACCAGCACTCCGCCGGAGTCGTGTTCAGACGCGGATGCCAGGCCCGATACCCGCTGGCCGGGCTGCGTATTCAGCGCTAAGACGCGGCCGGAAATCGGCGCGCGCAAGGTCATCCTTTCCAGTCGGAGCCTCGCAGCCTGCACGGCAAGTTCCGCCTGCCGAGCTTGGGCCTCGGCCGATCGGACTCCCGCCTCGGCTTCGGCCAATCGCCGGGTCTCCTCAATTCTCAACTCGAGGCGGGTGCGCAATGCCTCGCTTTGCTTTCGCAGCGCGGCGGCCTGGGATTCGAGGCTCGGCCGGCGGGCGCGAAGCTCTTCCAGGGCCGCAGTAGCCGAATCGGATTCGCCTTGGGCCCTCTGCAACGTGCGGCCGGCCAGCGCCTCGCCGGCGCTTCGCTTGCCCGCAAGGTCGTGCCGTGCGTATTGCAGCCGCGACTCGGCCGCCCGGATGGCGAACGGCAGGTTCACCAGTTCCGTTTGCGCCTTGGCAAGGAGCGCTTCCGCTTCAGCCAATGCCGCCTCCAAGTGAACGGGTTGATCGACGTGGGCCCGAGCGGCCACGACCATGGCGCGGGCTGCGTCGAGTTCTGCTTCCCGGAGTTGCAGCGCGGCCTCCGCTTCGTTCAGGGCGATGCGTGCGTCGACATCCACGAGCGTGGCCACCGGCTGCCCCGCCTCGACCTCTTGACCCGCCACCACGAGTAGGTCCTCGATCACTCCATCGGCCAAAGGGGGCACCTTCACGGGGCTGGGACGTGGCTCGACCCAGCCCGCCGCCTGGAACAAGGGAGTCCCCGACCGCTGGACCGCGGCGCGCGTCAAGATTACGGGAACAACCGTCACGGACTGCGAAGGCAGCAGCCTTTCCCGTGCCGACCATCCAATCACCGAACCGAAGCCAAGGAGCACCGCAAGCGGAATCACATATCGCGGCACCAGATCCCTTCGCCGGCGCGTGGTACCAGCCTTTGTGGGGGAACGCTCGAGCGCCAATTGACGCAGGTCTGTGGTAGTAGCCATTTTCGCAACGCCTCAGAATTCGGGCCTGACAAACACGCCGTCGGCCAGGATGGTCAAGTTGCCCGCCTCATCACGTTGAGCCCTGCCCCGGACCACCACCACCTGTGGCCGGTCGATTCCGAGCAGACGGCGAACATCCGTCGCGACCGTTCGACCCTCGCCATCGACGATCCGCACCAGCGCCTGGGAGGCGGGCGGAACATCCGTGTCGCCACAATGGGGCCCCGACGCCGGGCAGCAACTCGCAGGTGGAGTCGCGGATTGGTCGACGATCGTGAACGCCGCCAGGCCGTCGATCCAGGGCGTCGCGCGGCCGCCAATGCGGCCCACAATCACCACGTCGTCTCCGTCTCTGGCTTCGGCATGGACCATGTTCAGGTCAGTGGCGCCTATCGGTTCACGGTTCAGACGATACGACGAGTTGGCGAAACCCGTCCCGTTCTGGGGGGCGCCGGCAGGGGAACTCGCGGTCCGGCCGCAGCCGGACGCAATGAGTCCAAGCCCGATAATCAGGACGCAGCAAGCATACGCCGTGCGGCGTCGGGCCCGATCGAAGAAACCTCGATTCAACAAAGCGTTCATAACGTGCTCCTTCTGGTGAGTGTGCATGTGAGCATGGGTGTGAGCTTGAGTGTGGTGCAACTTTCTAAACCGCTTTTAAGCCTTCTACAATCGGCAATCGCATGGCCTTCAGCGCTGGCGGAACGGCACCGAACAGCCCCAACAGTAGTCCCGTGCCGCATCCAACCAGTACGGTCGTGCTGTCGACCCGCAGCGCGAACGCGCCCATCGTGAAACGCACCGCGACGCCATTGACCAACACCAGGGCCAACACGGCGGCCAACAGCGACCCGGCAGCCGTTAGGACCGTCGCCTCCTGAACGAGGCTCAACGCAATGGCGGGGCGGCGGAAACCGAGTGCCTGGAGGGTGGCAAGTTCTTTGACTCTTCCCACCACGGCCCCGTACATGGTGTTCAGTCCGGCGAAGATTCCGGCTCCGGCAACGAGGCATACCACCACCCAACCTAGCATGCGCACGGGCCGATAATGGCTTTGCAGCAGGGCGTAGTATCGCGTTTCGGCGATGGCCTGAAGTTCCAGGTCGACGCGTTCCATGCAGAACAACTGGACATCGGCCACCGACGCCCCGTCGGCCAGGCTCACGGCGACCAAGCTCAGGTCCTGACGTTTCATGGCCTGCTGCAGGTTAGCCAACGGGAACCATAGCTCCGACTCATAGGCTGCGCCCCCGGCCGCAAAATGCCCACTGACGCGGTACTCGCGTCCTGCGAGCGTGACGGTACTGCCAATGGCGAGTAATTTTGGGTCGCAGCCCAGTTTGGTTGCCGCTAGCCGACCCACAAGGATTTCACCCGCCGCCGGCCATTTCCCTGCGGTCATTTGCACCTGCCGCCGGACCAAGGGCGCCTGCGGCGTCACGCCGCGCAGGACGGCCATCCTGGGCGGGAGATCATCGACGGCAACTCGTGTGGCGGTGTACAGTTCTGGTGAAACGTAGCTGACACCGTAGCGGCGATCGATTCCGCGCAAAGTGGCTGAAAGCAAGGCCGGTATGTGGGCCGGGACGGCCGAGTTTTCGATGTCTTCCGCGGCTCCGATGGAGTAGACCAGGACGGCCCGGGGGTCGCCGCTGACCGCCAACGAGGCATCGAGGCCGCGAATGAACGCGACGACCACGAACACCAGCAGCACCACCGTCGTCAGACCGGCCAACGTCAGGACGGTGCGAGTTGGGCGCCGGAATAGGTTGCGAATACCGTACTCCCACGGCAGTAAACGAAGTTTCAACGCGCTATCCCCAGAAATAACAGTAACCGTTCACAGGGCGGCAGCCCCGCGCCAACCAATGCAAGCTTGCGCTCGAGGGCAGGGTCAGGCCAACAGAAGGGGCGCGTACGTGCGATCCCAATCTCCGGCAACGGAGCGACTCACGGTACGATTTTCCGCGGTCGCGGTGGGCGCCGGAGCGGTTGGCGCTGGAGTGCAGCAAAATCTAGAGGAGCAGCGAACGAAGCTCGATACAAAGTTCTCGCCCGGAGGCTGGACCGGATCTTGACAGGTCAGAACGATGACCTTCGAGTCGTTCCAACACGGCGTCGACATGCGATCCGCTGGGTACGAGGGTGGCCGATGAGAGGGACAGAAGGAGTCGTTGATCGACGACGGGGCGTCTGGGCGACTGCGCCAACACCCCGCGGCATGCCCCCATGTGGCAATTGCTCTCCGGTCCTTCCGAGCCCGGCTGCGAAGGATCGCTCTTCTCGTTGCTCGAAGGGCAACTGGGCGAGCATCCGGAACATCCCCGGGCGGGGACAACGTCGTCTGCCACGCACTTGCCCCCCGTGCAGTTCACCGGGCAGGCCAGCAGGCCAAGAATCGTCAGCAGTACGCACACGTTACGGATCATCACATGACCACAAAAACCGGAAACATAGACCACTCCCCGGAAGGTCCGTAAACCACTACCGGAAACGAGGGCCCCGTACGTCGTCATAACTTCAGCCTATCCATTTCCGGCTACCGGATCAACCGACGTTCATCCAGCTCCATGGAAGTATATGCGTACTGGTGATTGTAGTCAAGCCGGATGCAGTCAAGCCGGGGGGCTGGGCCCAGTACTCGGCCAAGATGGGCTGCATTTGGGCCGGTATCGGCTCGCCGCGCTGGAGCCACATCGCGGGCGTGCTCGGCGAAAACGGCCGTACGTCTCGCTGGAGTTCGAGGGGAAGGACGACGCTGCAACGGCCATTTCCAAGAGCCCGGCGATGTTGCGTCGCGCGTTCGCGGCGCCATGAAGTCTCGCTACATGGGATACTCCTGATCGGTCACGATGCCGGGCAAGGGCACCGGATACCGGCCGTCTTTCATTTGCAAGGGTGCGGGCGATTCCATCGTCCATTGGTCCAGCCCCGGCGCGTACTCGTCCGGGCTGTTGAGCATGGCGTCGAGGGTGATTTCCGTCGCCGTGTGGGCCGCCTTGCGACCCAGCGAGCCGACCACGCTGGCCATCACCCCGTCCTCGACCTCGTTGAACGGCCGGTCATCGCGAATGGCGCCGACCAGCGCGTTCCAGTGGTTCTGGTAGGGGCTGATCTCGGCGGGCGGTACCTCCGAGTGCCAAAGTTGCTTTGCGGCATCGAAGGTGTGGCCCTCGTAC
>SKZG01000117.1 GCA_007127495.1 Planctomycetales bacterium | reverse complement strand
GCGCGCGGCTCCTGTGGCTGCACACCTATGGCGAGCGCTTCGTTCCCAAGGGGAAGCGGCGCGGCCGTGTTCCGCCGGGAGCGGCGAAGTGCATGAAGGCTGTGCCTGCCGAACTGGACGGCTACCCCGAGTCGTTCGAATACATCGAACCGGCGCAGACACTTCACGTCGGCGAGGGGCGGTTCGCGCCGGTGACGCGCGACGTGTTCGACTTCGAGGTTTCCGGCCTCAAAGTGGTGCAATCGTGGCTGAGATACCGCATGAAGAACGGGGCGGGCAAGAAATCGTCGCCGCTGGACGACATCCGCCCCGAACGCTGGACCAGCCAGTTCACCACCGAACTGCTGCAACTGCTCTGGGTGCTCGAGGCGACCGTCGCAAGCTATCCGCAACAGGCCCAACTGCTCGACGCCGTGCTGACCGGACCGTGTTTTGCAACCGACGAGTTGCCGAGCGTGCCGCAGGGGCTACGTAAACCGCCGAGGGAGGTCGGTCTTTTCGATTAGGGAAGACGATTGATGGGAGGGCCATTCATGGAGGCTAATGCATCCACTCCGAGGGCGGGCAAAAGGTGACAGGCGGGCAGAAAGTGACAGCAGATCTGGTGAAGGCAGGGAAGGTCAGGGCGAGGTAACCGCTCACGGGGGGACTGTCCCAATTTTCGCGGCACAGAGAGCGTTTGGCGCAGTGAGCCACCGTCGCAGCCGCGAAAATGCGACTGTCCCCTTCGGCCGGTAAGGGGACAGGTTCAATACTGTTCGGCACAGCATCGTGTGCGGGGGGAAGTCGATTTCCGGTGCGTCATGCGGCAGTTCCTCGCAACAGTTCTTCGCGGGCTTCATCGCGCGGTTTCGTCCACGATCACTTCGTCGTCCGGGTCGAACTCCGGCACGCACACGATCAGCACCATCAGGTTCCCCACGGCGCGGTGCCGCACACCCGGCGGGATGAACACGCAGAACCCCGGCCGCACCGGCAGCAGGTCGCCGTCGAGCTGCATCTGTGCGCCCGGCTCGCAGTCGAGCACGTAATACGTTTCCGTCAGCCGGCGGTGATAATGGAGCTTCGCGTCGCGCGTGATCTGCGTGCGATGCAACGTGCCTGGAAACTCGGGTACGTCGGCCAGGGCCCTGCGGGCGATTCCACAAGGACATTCGTTTCCCGGCAGTGCGTCGAAATCGACCACTCGGTATCGCTTCGGTCCAGATGTCATGATCTTCTCGCTAAACAGGGTTGACTAGGGCACGGGCGCGGGTGTTTTCGGCTCGGGTGACCGACGGGATCGCCTTCTCGCATCCGGCGGCACCTGCCCTTCCGGCCGCGGGTCGGCGTTCTCGGAGGAAGCCGTCTCCCACAGCCCATTGTTGCCTCTTTCCAACCGCTGTAAAGCACCGGCCCATTTTTTGTGTCGACGGTTCCCCAAATGGCCTTCCGGGCCCTTCGGACAGGGGGCCGGCTCGACTTCTGCATGGAACACTGGTAACGTCAGCGGAGGACCTGTCCACTCCGCACATGGACGGCATCGCTCGGCGCGGCGTCCGCTTCACGCAGTTCTACGCGGCAGCGGCTATCTGCTCGCCGTCGCGCGCCGGGCTGCTCACCGGGCGCTAAAAGCATCGATTAGATTCACACGGTCGGACCGTGTGGCGGTGGATGGACCGTCCACGGTCTCCTGGAAATCCTCGGGAGGGGACGCATGCGAGAACTGTATCACGAGACGTTTGCGTTCAAGTCCATTGGCTCAACAACCAAGGAACGCCTACCAGCACGTTCCGCAAGCGCGGGAGCTTCGACGGCGAGGTCCTGACGCTCGAGAAGACCGAAATCCCCGCCGTGGCCATCATGCAGTCAAGGCCCAAGTGCTGAAGCTGGGGCATCACGGGTCACGAACGTCGTCCACGAAAATGCGCAGTCTTAAGCCGCGGCGAGTATAGGTTCACTGCGCGCCGGTCGCGCGGCTACCCAGGTGCGAGAATCTTGCCAGAACCTCTTGCTCCCGGAATCGAGCCTGGAGGCACGGGCGGTCTTGACGGCAAGGCGTGTGAACGATGACAATCGGTAGTTGGTAGCCGTAAAAGAACCCCCTGCCGATCCAACGGAGTTGAACATTTATGTCGGAGCCCGAGGCAATCGAGATTTCACCTTGCGGCCCGGTTGACGCGAATATCCGTCGGCCAGGATCCAAGAGCCTGACAAATCGGGCGCTGGTGTGTGCAGCGCTGGCCGATGGCAAGTCGATCCTGGAAGGGGCGCTGGACTGCGAAGACACCCGGGTCATGCTCGACGCGTTGCGGGACCTTGGTTTCCGTCCGAAACAGGAAGGGGGCGGGAAGATCGTTGTGCCGGGCTGCGGCGGGAAGGTTCCGGGCAACGGGGCGGAGCTTTACGTGGCCAACAGCGGCACCACGCTCCGGTTCCTGGCCGCGGTAGTGACCCTTGGCCACGGAACCTTCCGGCTGGACGGAACGCCGCGCATGCGCGAGCGGCCGGTTGCCGACCTGCTCCATGCCCTGGCATCGCTCGGAGCCGACGTGCTCGACGAGTTGGGCACCGGTTGTCCCCCCGTATTGGTACATGCTCGCGGCTTACCCGGCGGAAGGGCCGTCGTGGCGGGAGACATTTCCAGCCAATTCCTCAGCGCGCTGCTGATGACCGCGCCCTGCGCTCAAGGTCCCGTGGAACTGGACGTCGAAGGCGAGTTGGTCTCGAAGCCGTATGTCGATATGACACTGAGCGTTATGAAGGCTTTCGGAGTCGAGGCGAGGCGCGAAGGCTATGACCGGTTCCTGTTCGACGGTGCCCAGCAATATGCCGGATGCACCTACGCCATCGAGCCCGACGCGTCGGCCGCCAGCTATTTCTTTGCTGCCGCCGCCATTTCCGGGGGACGCGTTACCGTGGAGGGCTTGACACCGCAATCTCTGCAGGGCGACGTGGCCTTCTGCAAATGCCTTGCGCAGATGGGTTGCGACGTCGCTTACGGGGAGCGATCGATCACGGTGCGAGGCGGCCACCTTCGCGGTGTCGAGGTCGACATGAACGCCATCAGCGATACCGTACAGACCCTCGCGGTCGTTGCCCTATTTGCCGAGGGGCCGACAACCATCACCCGCGTCGGCCACATCCGTCATAAGGAAACGGACCGCATAGCGGCCCTGGCCGGCGAGCTTCGCAAGCTCGGAGCCGGCGTCGAAGAGCGCTTCGACGGGCTCACGATCCGGCCCGGCGCTCTGCGCGGCGCGGAACTCGATACCTACGATGACCACCGTATGGCGATGAGCCTTGCCTTGGCGGGCCTTCGTATTCCGGGCATCGTGATTCGAGACCCTGAATGCACCGCAAAGACCTATCCGGACTTCTTCGACGACCTCGGCCGCGTGACGGGCAGAAATCAGCGCGGGTAAACGGAGCGGACTTGACACTTCCAGCGATCGACGCTTTCGAGCAACTCGTCAGCTCGGCGCAGAAGTGCATTGTTTTCAATTCCGCCATCAACGCGCGCGTTGCTCGGGTCGCTGGCTACGAACCGACCTTGGCAATGCTGGCACGCCACTTCCTTGCCGAGGTACTCGACGCGGATCTGCAAACGTCGCCCACACGTCGGGCACTCCTGGACAAAATACGTGGAGTTCGACATGGCAGCACCTCCTGTTCCTTTCGAGCCTTCCATTCCCAACCTGTTAGTTTACTGATAAAAAAGCCCCAGTCAAGAACAACCGACCGGATTTTGGCAGAAGGCGGCGACGAAATGCGCAGCGTGAGTAAGCTGCGTTAGATAGATAAGGCAAAAAGCGGGAACCATGGGCCCCTGACGCCGGCGAAACGTGGCCGTTTCAGTCCCAAGCAAGGGACGCCGCTTGGTCGTTAGCGAATTCGACGCACGAACTCGATCAGAACGGTTTCGACAGGGGTTTGGTCGAAGTACTCGGTCTGCTTGACTTCGACGTTGGCAATACGGTCCACGACATCAAGCCCTTCCACCACGTTCCCGAAAACGCAATAGCCGAACCCTTCGACGCTCCGGTCCTGATGGTCGAGCGCCGGGTTGTCATTCACGTTGATGAAGAAGTGAGCGGTGGCACTGTCGATGACGTCGGCGGCGCGGACCATGGCAATGGAACCGCGGACGTTTTTCAAGCCGTTATCGGCCTCATTGCGAACCGGCGTGCGAGTGTTTTTCTCGACGAGGTCCGGTGTAAAAAGGCCTCCAAGAATGCCTTGGTTCGCGTACACCTGATCGAACACGGTGCCATCGTAATGGCCCTGCTGCAC
Organism: Planctomycetales bacterium; assembly: GCA_007127495.1. Lineage (GTDB taxonomy): Bacteria > Planctomycetota > Planctomycetia > Pirellulales > Thermoguttaceae > PWXP01. The sequence continues at coordinate 2,392 of SKZG01000117.1, read as the reverse complement.
ATAGCTTAAGAAGTTGTCTACCGTCAGCGGCGCTTTCTCTGCGTTGAGTTCAATCGTGATTGTCCCGAGCGACGTGGCCATCTCGACCACCGGCCGGTTCGCGTCGAGCACTGGTCCCTCGGCGTTATTTGCCGTCGCGCCCTCGGCCGACTCGGACGGACGGTTGATCGCTGCGACCGGTGCTTGGCCATCGGGATCGGTGCCACACCCCCCCAGACCGACCATGCCGGAGACGCAGAAGATTGCTACTGCCGCATGCCAAATTGATCGCACGTCGAACCCTCCTTATTGATTGGATTCACTCAGCCAAATTCGAGCCACTTTGCCTGGAAATCTGGTTCCTTGCGTCCAGGCGGCCTATCATCCGCAGAATCCCGCTTGAATGCAACACCGCTTTCTAGCCGAGCGGAAAAAAGCGGGCAAACTAAGCGGCCTAGGAAGGTTGCGGCATGCCAATGGAAGAAATAGAATCGACGCAATGCCCCGATCTACCCTTCGGCGATGATTCGTGGTAAGTTGAAACGGTGGATCCGAAGAAACTGCGAGAGACAGAATGTATAGCCGTTGGGTCAATATGGCCGTGCTCTTGCTATGGCTTTCGACTATGGGGTGGCTGGTCACCAGCAAGGTATTGCCCCCCCTCCTGGTAGGCGAGCCGCCCAGCTTCAAAACGATTGTCGAAGCCGGTCAGTCCGAGTTGCCCGTTGGATGGCAACTGGCCATGCAGGACCGCCCTGTTGGATGGGCGCTGACGACGATTACGGCACAGCCGGACGGTCTTACGGAGATTGCCAGTCACGTTCATTTCGACGAGTTGCCGCTGGCGCAACTCGCCCCCGCGTGGCTTCGCTCGCTGCTCCGCTTGGTGGACCAATCGTCGCTTCGGCAGCCAATGGACGCCAGGAGCGTGCTTTTCCTGGACCCGCTCGGCCGGTTGACGCGATTCGAGTCGACCATTGGCATGGAAACGGCGGATGACCTGATTACCTTGAAGGGCGAGATCGTCGGCAGCCAGATTCTTCTCACGGTTCGCTCCGGCGATTTCCTTTACCGCTCTGAGGCCCACCTTCCGTCCGGGGCGCTTCTCAGCGACTCGCTTCAGCCGCACACCAAGTTGCCCGGCCTACGGCAAGGGCAGGTGTGGACCGTTCCCGTTTACAGCCCGCTGCGGCCGCCCAACAGCCCTCTGGAAATCCTACAGGCCGAGGTCGAGGGAAAGGATTTATTGCTTTGGGAGGAGCGGGTGGAACCGGTCTGGCTGGTGGTTTACAAGAACGACCCGGGTTCAAGCCTTTTGAAGCGGCAGGAGACGCGCGGCCGACTTTGGGTTCGGCGCGACGGAACCGTATTGCGGCATGAAGTGGGCATTCTGGGCGCCAAGCTCACCTTCTCGCGATTGACGGACCACGAGGCGCTCTCCTTGAAACAGCTTGCCGATACGGCAAGCATTCCCAAACCGCGGCCCGAGCCGACTCATGTGGAACACTGGCCTTTGCACTGGCCGGCTTTCCCGTTCGGCACAAGCGAGGGCTCTGCCGATTCCCTTCTCCCGCCGGACAGCCATGATCCACTTCGCTAATGTCGCCCGAAGTTACGACGGCAAGGTCGCAGTCGACGGCCTGACGCTTGACGTATGCTCGGGTGAGTTGTTTGCGCTGCTGGGGCCGAATGGCGCCGGGAAGACGACCACCTTGAAAATGCTGGTCGGATTGCTTCGGCCCGATTGCGGCGAGTTGCGGGTTTGCGGGCATGATGTCGTGCGCGAACCTCGGAAGGCCGCACGTTCGATCGGCTATGTGCCCGACGAACCCTTTTTGTATGACAAGCTGACCGGTCGCGAGTTTCTCCAGTTTTCCGCCGAGATGCGCGGCCTGGATCGGGTAGCGATCGAACGGCGCATTGCACGCGAGACGGCCCGCTTCCGCCTCGAGCCGTTTCTCGACAACTTGACGGAAACGTATTCGCACGGCATGAAGCAGCGGGTGGTGTTTGCCTCCGCATTGGTTCACAACCCTGATGTGCTCGTTATCGACGAGCCGATGGTGGGGCTCGATCCGCGGAGCGTGCGCATTGTCAAAGATCTCCTGCGCGAGGTCGCCGGTGCGGGGCGAGCCGTGTTCATGTCGACCCATACTCTGAGCGTCGCGGAGGAAATTTCCGACCGGATTGGGATATTCCATCGCGGCCGCCTGCACTTCTTGGGCACGGTTGACGAGTTGCGGACGCTCCGGCGCTCGCACGACGCGTCGCTGGAAGCCCTCTTCCTGGAGCTGACCGAAGAAGAGGCCGCCGGGGACATGCTCGATCTTCCGGGCGCTGCCGCTGCGATGCCCAATCGGCCGCCTAAGGCCGCCGTAAGAGAACGTGGGGCGCCCGGTGCGGGCGTGCGGCG
>SKZG01000541.1 GCA_007127495.1 Planctomycetales bacterium | reverse complement strand
CGTGCTCGACCAGCCGTGGAACCCGGCCGTGCTGGAGCAGCGTATCGGGCGCGTGCATCGTCTCGGCCAGCGCCGGCCGGTACGCGTGGTGCATTTCATCTCTCAAGGCACCATCGAGGAGGGGATGCTCGAACTGCTGAAGTTCAAGAAATCCGTCTTCTCCGGTGTCCTGGACGGCGGGCAGGACGCGGTGTTCCTGGGCGGGACGCGGCTGAAACGATTCATGGAATCGGTCGAGACGGCCACCGGTTCGGTCGCCCAGCCGGTGGCGGCCCCTGCCCCGGCGCCGCCCGAATGGGGTGCGCCGGCACAGCCGACCGCTCCATCGGCCGGACCTGCCGCTGCGCCCGAGCAGCTTTGGAGCGATCTGGCCACGGCCGGCCAGGCGCTGTTGCAGGGTCTCGGCCGCATGTTCGCCGCCGGCACCGGACATGGCGCCTCCTCCAACTCCGATCGTCCCTCCGCCGGCCCGCCGGCCGGGCTGCTGGAGCGCGACGAGCGCACGGGCCAAACCTACGTGAAGCTCCCCATGCCGGACCCCGAAACGCTGCAAAAACTCGTCGACGTCCTCGCGGCGTTCACAAAGCGATAGAGCTTGAGTTCGGCTTCCCTGCGGGTGACCGGGAACGGTTCCGGGCATCAGAAGGCGAGCGGCAACATGCTGCGCAGCCGCTGGGCGGCGATGGCCAGCGCATCGACGGCTTCGTCGATCTGCAGCTCCGTTGTCCAGCGCCCCAGGCCAAAGCGCACACTACTTCGACTCGCGGCATCGGACAAGCCCAAAGCTCGCAGCACATGGCTGGGCTCCGGCTCGCTGGAACCGCAGGCGCTGCCGGCACTCAGCGCAACATCTCGCGCGGCGGCGAGCAACGATTCCGCGTCGAGGCCCGAGAAGGCAACATTCAGGTTGGCCGCCAGTCGCAAGCCGGGTCGGTCGAGGGCGGGACCGTTGAGTGTCACGTTGCCTACCCGCGCGCGCAGGCCATCGAAAGCGCGGTCACGTAACGCCTGTAGCCGAGGGTGCTCGGCCGCCATCTCGTCGCGGCATAGTTCCAGGGCGCGCGCGAATCCGACAATGCCCGGCACGTTGAGCGTGCCGCTGCGCAGGCCGCCTTCCTGCCCACCACCCACCAGGAGCGGCTCCAAAGGTACGCGCCGGTCGCGTCGGCGCACGTAAAGCGCTCCGACCCCTTTCGGACCGTACAGCTTATGTGCGGTGAAGCTCATCAAATCCACCTGGAGGCGGTCTACGTCGACCGGCATTCGTCCGACTGCCTGAGTGGCGTCGCAGTGCAGCAGCACCCCTCGCTGCCGACAAAGCCGACCGATTTCGTCGACCGGCTGCAACACGCCGATTTCGTTGTTGGCCAGCATGACGCTCACAAGGATGGTGTCGGAACGAAGGGCTTCGGCCACCTGCTCCACTCGCACGAGGCCGGCCTCCGGCTCAGGCGCGGGAACGACCGGCAGCAGCGTTACGTCGTAGCCGTTGCGGGCTAGCTTTGCCAAGGGTTCCAAAACCGAAGGATGCTCAGTGGCCACGGTGAGGAGGTGCCGACGGCCGCCGGAGCCCTGTTCGACGGCGCCGCGCAGCGCCAGATTGTTGCTTTCGGTTGCGCCGCTGGTGAACACGATTTCGCGGGCATCGGCGCCGATGGCGGCAGCGACCGTTTGCCGGGCGACGTCGACCGCGCGCCGTGCCATTCGCCCGGGCTCATGCGTGGAACTGCCTGCATTCCCGAACCACTTTGTGAAACTGGGCAGCATGGCCTCGACCACGCGAGGGTCGGTCGGCGTGGTGGCGTGATGATCGAGATAGATAGGATTCATTCTTTCGCCTGCTCCATCTTCAGGTGCAGCCCGGTTCTTTTGGGGACGGCACAACGGTGTGTGCTGCCTACATTGGAGCGGCCTGCACCGAGGAGCGGAAGAGCCATTCTTATCGGCCTTGGTCATTCTAGGACTAACCACTTGGAATTGTACGAAATATTTACCCCGCGTCTAGCGGTCCTACTGCCCGGCTTGACTGTCTTAGCATAGAATGCTGGTGTAGCCGTTCGCGGGCTGGCCGGGGCTAGCCGGGGAGTGGTCCCTTTTCCGCCAGCCGACGCTGTTTTTAGGGAAAGACGCTAAGCGAAAAAGGAGACTCGCCTGTGACCGGATACAGGCCGATTTTGGTCGGCACGACGCTACCCCCAATCAGGATGATATACGAATGAGCAAACATATTTTTGTCACCGGCGGCGTGGTCAGTTCCTTGGGCAAGGGCCTCACGAGCGCTTCGATCGGCATGTTGTTGGAGAGCCGCGGGCTGAGGGTCCGCATGCAGAAACTCGACCCCTACTTGAACGTCGATCCGGGCACCATGAGCCCTTTTCAGCACGGCGAAGTGTACGTGCTCGACGATGGCAGCGAAACCGACCTCGACCTGGGGCACTACGAACGGTTCACCTCCAGCCCACTCACGCGCGATTCGAACTATACCACCGGGCAGATCTACCAGTCGGTCATCCACAAGGAGCGACGCGGCGAGTTCCTTGGCCAAACCGTGCAGGTGATTCCGCACGTGACCAACGAAATCAAGAGCGCCATTTCCAAGCTCGGAAGCGACGACGTCGACGTGGTCATTACCGAGATTGGCGGAACGGTAGGCGATATTGAAAGTCAGCCATTCTTGGAGGCCATTCGGCAGTTTGCGCTCGACGTGGGAAAGGAGAACTGCCTGTACATCCATCTGACCCTGATTCCCTATCTGAAGGCGGCGGGCGAACTGAAGACCAAGCCCACGCAACATTCCGTCGGGCAGCTTCGGCAAATCGGTGTTCAGCCGGACGTGCTGATCTGCCGCACCGAGCGCTCCTTGGGACGCGACGAGTGCGCCAAGATCGCCCTCTTTTGCAACGTGCCGGTCGAAGCCGTGATCGAGGAACGCGACAAGGACTTCTCTGTGTATGAAGTGCCGGTCAGCCTCCTGGAACACGGCCTCGACGCGTTGATCGTACGGAAGCTCGACCTGCGGGCGAGCGAACCCCACCTTGACCGATGGCGCGACCTGCTGCACCGAATGCGAAACCCCGAACGCGAGGTGACCATTGCCGTGGTGGGAAAGTACGTTGAGCATCGCGACGCATACAAGTCCATCTACGAGGCGATCGATCACGCCGGGGTTGCCCACCGGGCACAGGTGCGCGTGCTCAGGGTGCATAGCGAAGCAATCGAGCGCGAGGGTCCCGAGAAGCTCCTTTGTGGGGCCGACGGCGTGCTCGTGCCCGGCGGATTCGGCGAACGCGGAATTGAAGGCAAATTGGAGGCGATACGTTTCGCCCGCGAGCGCGGCGTGCCCTTCTTCGGCATCTGCCTGGGGATGCAGTGCGCGGTGGTCGAGTTTGCTCGCAACGTGGCCGGCCTGGAGGCCGCCAATTCGACCGAGTTCGACAAAGACACACCCTATCCGGTCATCTGCCTGCTCGACGAGCAGCGAAATGTGACCGATAAGGGGGGCACCATGCGTTTGGGCGCTCATCCGGCGGTTCTCCAGGTGGAAAGCCGTTCTGCCGCGGTGTATAACGCCACGACGATCTCCGAGCGGCATCGACACCGTTTCGAGTTCAATAACGCCTACCGGAACCAACTCGCTGCGCACGGCCTGAGCATCGCCGGCGCCAGCCCGGACGGCCAACTGGTGGAAATCATCGAACTGCCTGACCACCCGTGGTTCGTGGCCACCCAGTTTCATCCCGAGTTCAAGTCGCAACCGACTCGCCCGCAGCCGCTATTCGCCGGTTTCCTTGGGGCCGCAGTACGCAGCCGCGGGGCTCGAACGCACACCGGGCATGAGGCTGAAGCAGTTCAACCGTAACGTTCACGGGCCGGCGGGGCGCTGGTCCATTTTTCGGTCAACCGACATCATTCTTGGAACAAACATGGCCGGAAGCACGGACCTCGGTCCTTTGCCGGTCGAAGGAGGAAGACGATGGCGGACGATTCAAATCCTGCCGAGAAAAAGATTTTTGTCGACGAAGATTGGAAGAGCCGGGTTGACGCGGAACGCGAGGCGGCCCGCCAGGGCCCATCCTCTCAACCGGAGGCCGCACAGCAGGAAAGCGAGGGCGCGCTGCCGGAACCGAGCTTGACCTTCCTGGTCAGCGGCCTCTATTTGCAGGGGATGGTCGCGCTGGGACTGCTACCAGATCCAGCGAGCGACCAACCTGAAAAGAACATCCCCCTTGCGCGGCACACCATCGATATGCTCGATATGCTCCGCCAGAAGACCGAGGGCAACCGCACGCCCGAGGAAACCCGCGAATTCGACACCATACTGCACGAGCTGCGCATGGCATTCATTGCGGTCGATTCACCGTCCTGAGCCGATCGGCAAAAAGAAGGCTCTTCCGTTTCTTGGTGCAGGCCGCTTCATGGTAGTAGGCACACGCCGTGTGTCGTCCCTGAAACACGGGCTGTCTGCACTTAGAAACGGAAACGCCACAAAAAAGGGTAAGGGCTCCCAAAATTAGCCACGCCCGATCCGGAAGGAGGATGGGCGGGTGCATCGTACACCCTGCGGAAAAACCCATCCGGAGCGACTTGCAGGTCCAACCGGGGGAATCGCCGGGGAACCAAAAAACACTCCGGACCGGGCATGGCATGACACTCGCCAATTCATCAAACCAGCGTAGCGTTTCGGCGAGAATCCTGCAATAGCCCTGATAGGATGTTTACGCGAGAATCGGCGCCTAAGCATCGGCAAAGAAATAACCGTCCGATGTCCCCTCCCCCTCGATGGGAGAGGGTGGGGTGAGGGGGAAGAAAATGCGCCAGTTATTTCTTTGCCGATGCTAACCGAAAATCAGGGTCGTTTCCTGCGGACCATGCGGAAGGTCTGCACGAGTTTGCATCGCCGAGCCAAATCACCTATACTGAGGAGTTGAACTGCACGCGGCACGGACGGGGTTCGTCCAGCGGCGTCCAGAGTCCGAGTGAGCGCAAGTAGGCGTTCTATGTAGTTTCCTTCCCACTTCCCACCCTCCGAATCAAGGCACCCGACCATGAGAATGATCCCCGTTGTAATCACTGTTGTTGCAGGCGCAGCCCTCGTCCACGCCGGCGACGCCGTACACGTATCGCCCGACGACGTCGGCCCCGAATCGATCGTGTATTGGCAAGGCGAATATGTGGGCACTATCGAGGTGGACGGCGGGGAACAGGTGCTGGCCGCCCAGGTGGTCGCCCGCCGAAACGACAACTATGAACTCGTCTTGTACCGGGGCGGACTGCCCGGACATGGTTGGGATCCCGAAAGCGGAATGGAACGGATGACTGCCAAGCTGAGCGAGGGCCGGCTTGTTTTTGAAGACGGTCAAGGACACGAATACGAGGTCGTCAACGGCGCCATCGTGCTCAGCCATGAGGAGCGTGGCACACTTGGCAAACTCAGCCGGACGTTCCGCACCAGCCCAACCCTTGGGCTAGATGCGCCGGAGGAGGCGGTGGTCCTGTTCGACGGAACCCACGTGGACAAATGGCGCGAGGGTGCAACTCGAACGGAAGACGGCTTGCTGGAACAAGGCGCCCGCACCGTCGACGAATATGGCGACATCTTCCTCCACGTCGAATACATGCTGGAGTTTTGGGACAGCGGAGCCCGGACGAACAGCGGCGTTTACATTCAGGATCGCTACGAGGTGCAGATTCTCGATTCGTTCGGACACTCGCCCGGCAGAAGCGAGGACGGCGCACTGTACCGGGCACGGGCCCCCGACGTGAATGTGACGCTGCCACCGTATCATTGGCAGACATTCGATATTCTATTCCGGGCGCCCCGATTCGACGACGATGGCGAGAAGATCGAAAATGTGCGCATCAGTGTGATCCACAACGGCGTGCTCGTTCATGACAACGTGGAACTTAAGGGAGGTACAGGCTGGGGCGGCAGGAAGAAAGAAGTGCCGCGCGAGCATTTGTACCTCCAGCGCCATCGAGGGCCGGGTGTGTTTCGCAATGTCTGGCTCATCGAAGATCCCGACGGCTGGCCGGAAGCGGTCAAGAGCCTGGTGGCCGATTGACCCACTCCCAGGCCGCCACGCCGTCCTCGGTGCAAACCACGAGCGCGGGCTTGCCGTCTATTTCCACCGTCCCGAGTCCCTGCAGCGGCGCGCCGTAATTGAACCGGTCCAACAGTTCGCCATCGGAACTCAGGATATGGACCGAGCCGTCGGGGCCGGGCAGCAGCCACTGGGCGGGGCCGCCCGCAATCAGCCGGCCGTGGATAATCGGCTCGACCGGTTGACGATTCACGCCGTCGGGCAGCCGATACGTCCACGCGATTCGCAGGCTGTTCCCATCGACGATCAGGCCGACCGCTTCGTTTTCGCCCAGCGCGTTGCCAGCCAGGGCGCAATATTCCATTCGCCCGTCGCCGGTGAGGTCGGCAGCGGCAAGCCATCCGATGCGGTGTTGCGGGGCGGCCAGGGGCGGTGCCAACCGGCCGTGCGCATCGAGCACGGCCAGGGTGCCGGTAACATTGGCGCAGAGCAGGCGGCGGCTGCCGTCAGGGCCCGGTTCGGTGGTGGCCATTTTCTGCACATTGGGCACCTTCCGATTCCCCCAAACCCGTTGCCCGTCCAACGATACTTCCTGCACGCCCACCTCGCCCCAGTATCCCACAT
>SKZG01000535.1 GCA_007127495.1 Planctomycetales bacterium | reverse complement strand
CCGAAACTAGTAGACCGTGATCCCTTGGAAGATGTACTCACCGCGGGCCGTTATTGCGCTTTTGGAGCACGGGCATCTTGCCCGTGAAAATACCGATGGGCAGGATGCCCAGGGTACGGCAAAGACATATTTTCCTCTCGCGTCACGTGTCGTCGCCCAGTTCGAAGAGGGCCACGGGAAATTCTGCCAGCGCCCGGCTTAGCGGTATTTCCCGCGATTCCACCGTCCACGCCGCGCCCGTGAAAATGTTGCGCAACGACGTCGGAACCGATTCCGGGAGCACCACCCGCGTGTCTTTCCAGGCGGCGTTCCCCAAGGGCCGGGGTAGGGTGCCGTCCGTCCTTTGTGGCGTCAGTTGGGCGAGGAGCCGCGGCACAATGACGACGGCTACTTGATCCGCGCCGCCCTCGGTCGCCGGCATTCGCCGCGCGAATGCGCACACATGCTCCGCCTTCTCGCCGTCCACACCGAGTGGTTCGTAGCACCCGCCCTCGAATAGTTGTGCATGGTCGCGACGGAATTGAAGCGTGCGCCATGTGACGAAAAGCTTCAGGCGCGCGTCGCGCGGCGCAGCGCCGAGTTCCAGCGCCAACGCCGCCAAGCTTTCGCTTTCGGCTGACCGCGACTCGATTTCACCCAGCAACCATCGATTGCGGTCGAAATCGACCGGACCGCGGTTGTCGGGGTCGACCAGATGAAACGCCCAAACCTCCTGCCCTTGATAGAGGTCGGGCACGCCGGGCGAGGTGAGTTTCAGCAGTTTCTGCGACAATGCCGAGTAAAGGCCCCAATCGACCGTGCTGTCGCAGAATTGGCCTAATGCCGGGAGGAACCGATTGCCTGGTTCATTTCGCAGCACGTCGCGAACGAAACGGGTGACGGCCTCGTCGTAGTTGGGGTTGGGCGAAATCCAGCTTGTGCGCAACTTGGCCTCGTGGGTGGCCTTTTCCATGTAGCGCACTATGCGATCGACGATCTGTTCGTGCCCGGTCTCGTCAAGTGGGTCGAGGGGCCAGATCCCGACCAGGGTCTGGTACAAAAGGTACTCGTCATTCCGGCTCGGGGCCGGCAAGCCGTCCACTTCGCGCCGGAATCGGCGGTTTATTCGTGCCCAACGCGTCACGTTAGCGCGCCACTGGTGCGGGATTTCGGAAAGGACATTGATGCGCGCCCGAACATCCTCGCTACGTTTTGTGTCATGCGTCGAGGTGCAAACCATCGACCCCGGATGCTCGATGGATCGTCTGCGATTGTCCTCGTGGAACTGGTCGACCGATATCGCCGCTCGGGCCGGATCCCCGCCCACCTCGTTGGCCGAAGCCAGCGGATAATAACGATAAAACGCCGTATCCTCCACGCCCTTGGCCATCACAGGGCTTGTGACCTGCTGGAATCGGCCGACGAAGAATTCGCGCTGACGCCGGCTGTCGTCGTCCAACCGAGGCGGCTGTTCGAGCAGGAGTACGTCGCGAACGAAATCGAACTCGGCGGCGTCCATGGCCGGGTTGCGCCGCTTGGCGCGCGCGACGGCCCGTGCGATGACTTCGTGATCGCGCTCGCTGACCACCCCACCGCCAATGTACGTTCGATACACGGGAAAGAACGCCAGAATCTCGCGCAGCACCCGAAGCAGGGAATTGAGCGTAAAATCGCGATACAAGCGATGCCGCTCCGAGAGGCGGTTCAGTCGGTGGGCGAGCAGGTGCAATTCGCTCGACATCGCCACCCGGAGGATCAGCAGTTTGCACTGGTAAGCCACCTCATGGAAGTCGATCGGCTCGGTCGTGAAACGGCGGTACATCTTCCGCAACGGCCCCAGTCCGCCCGGATCGACAAAGAGGCCGCCGACGGAGTTGAGAAAATCGTATCCGGTGGTGCCGGCGACCGGCCACTCCGACGGCAACGGCTCCTCGGGCCCGAGGATCTTTTCGACCAGCACGTACAGCGGCAGTGAGTTTCGATGCAAGGGATCGTGGCCGTTGATTCGTTTGTTCAAATCGGCCCAAACGTGCTCCACGATTGCCGATCCGGCCTCGTCCCACGTGAGATGGGCGCGCGCGCCGCCCGCCGCGCCCGAAGCCGGGCCGCCCCGATCCTGGGCGGGTGTGGCAGGCAAGCGGGCCTCGAACTCGCGCTGTGCCGAAGCATGCACATATCCTCGCTGCAGTCGCCCCAAGTATTCCAGCGGATCGAAAAGGCCGTCGACGTGGTCGATGCGCAGCCCGTCGACCCGGGCCCGCGCCAACAGATCGAACACCAGTGTGTGGCTCTGGTCAAAGACCTCTTTCTCCTCCATGCACACCGAGGCGAGTTCGTTGATGTCGAAGAAACGCCGAAAATTGATCTCGTCGGAAGCCGCCTTCCAGTGCGACAACCGATATGCCTGAGCGTTCAGCAACCGCTCGAGGCGGTCGAAGCTGTTGTGGTCGCCCACCGTCCCGTTGAATCGGTCGATGTTCGTCCTGATGAACCTTGCGACCTGCGGTGCGGTCTTCATCAATTCGGCAATACGGCCCTTAATCACCTCCTTCTCACGCTGTCGCTCCCGAACAGCGTCCAGCCCAGCCTCGTTCCGGTCGGGAAGATGTTCAATGGCCGTGGCGATGCTTTCCAGTTCGCGCACTTCCTCGGAATCCTCGGGCATGGCCTGTCGGAGTTCCTCCAGCCCAAGGGTCACAATGTCGCCGTAGGTACCCGGATCGATCGGCAATGCCCGCCCATAGTAGTCGATGGCAAATGCGCCGTCACGGCAGTAAAGCTTTAGTTCGCCGGCCTCCAGCGCCTCGCCGAACTGCCGCCCGAGTACGGGAAAAAGGACCTTGCCTCGCAGTTCCTCCTTCACCGGCGTCCAGTCGATGTCGAAAAAATCGGCATACGGCGAACTCGGTCCGTTCTCCAGCACGTCGGTCCACCAGGGATTCTCGCCGGGAGCGGCGCTCATGTGGTTGGGTACGACGTCAAGAATTTGCCCCATGCCGCATTTGTGAAGTGCCGCGGCAAACGCCTCGAAGTCGGCTTCCGTACCCAATTCCGGGTCAAGGCGAGTGTAGTCGACGATGGCGTAGCCATGTTCGCTGCCGGCTCTTGCCTTCAGGTAAGGCGAAGCGTACACGTGGCTGATTCCTAGCCGGCTCAGGTAGGGCACCAAGGCCGCCGCGTCGCGGAACGTGAGGTAGTCCCTGTGGAACTGCAGCCGATAGGTGGCGCGGGGCAAGACGCGACGTTGAGCTAAGGTCTTCCAAACTGCGGCCGCCACCTCGGCATGCAAGGGGCAAAGGTTGTTCATTGCGACGACTCCTCTTCCCACGGGCGAGCGGCTGTCTCTTATACTGCTTCGCCCCAAATGACCAACTCGTATGGCAACAAATCATCGACCGGCGCGCCCATGTCGCGCGGGCCGCCGTACACCCCGGCCTCCGTGCTCAGCAATCGGTCGCCGCCGGGCACTTCATCGGGCAGCGGCATCCGGCGTTCGTTGAGGTTGGCCCAGGCTATCAGGCCGGGCTCCCGGCCTCGCTCGACAACCACCACCGCCGGGGCTTCCATGGCATCGGCATCCGCTGCACCGGGCCTCACGACCCTGGCCGTGGTCCAGCCCCGATCGATCAGCCCCGGCCAGGTTCGCCGCGCGATGAGCAAATCGGCATAGAGCCGGCGTATTTCTGCGTGGAACGTGCCTTCCGGCCACTGCCACGTAAGCTTTGCGGCATCGAAGGTGGCGGGGTCCTGGGGGTCGGGAATCTGGTCACCCCACTTGAACTCCAGCGCGGCAAACTCCTCCCGCCGCCCTCGTCGCACCGCCTCGATCAATTCGGCGTCGCCAAAGGAACAGAAGAACGGGAAGGGGCGCTGCTCACCATACTCCTCGCCCATGAATAACAGAGGCACACACGGGGAAATGAGGAGCAATCCGCATGCCAATCGCTGGGCCGCCTCCGGCAAGTAGCACGCAGAGCGGTCGCCCAAGGCCCGATTTCCCACCTGGTCATGGTTGTGAACACACACGACGAACTGCGACCGATCGCGACCGCCTACCCGGTTGCCGTGTCGGCGGCGACGGAAAGGGCTGTACTGGCCGTCGTAGACGAAGACCCGATCCATCGCTTTGGCCACGTGTTCCGGGTAGCCGAAATCCCGATAGTACCCCTCCCGATTGCCCGTGAGAAGTACACGCACGCTGTGATGAAAATCGTCGCTCCACACGCCGTCCAGCCCATAGCCGTGCCGCTCAGCCGGATCGATCAGGCGAACGTCGTTCTGGTGGGTCTCGGCGATGACGTGGACGGTTCTTCGTTGCTCGCGGGCAACCTCCTGCACGCCCTCCTGAAGTTCGGCAAGGATGTGGCGGGCGCTGAAGTCGTAGATGGCATGGACCGCGTCGAGCCGCAGCCCGTCCACATGGAAATCGCGTACCCACATGCGCGCGTTTTCGATGGCGAACCGGCGGACCGGATCGCTGTCCGGCCCGTCATAGTTCACCGCATCGCCCCAGGGCGTGTGATACCGGTCGGTGAAGTACGGGCCGAACTGTGCCAGATAACATCCCTCCGGCCCAAAATGGTTGTACACGACGTCGAGGAACACAGCCAGCCCTTGTCCGTGGGCCGCGTCGACCAACCGCTGCATTGCGCGGGGGCCGCCGTAGCTGTTCTGTACCGCGTAGGGATAGACCCCGTCGTAGCCCCAATTCCGCGTGCCGGGAAACTGGGCAACCGGCATGATCTCGATTGCCGTAACGCCCAACTCCTTCAGTTGTCGCAACCGCGGCACGACGGCCTCGAACGTGCCTTCCGGCGTGAACGTGCCCACATGCAGTTCGTAAATGACCAATTCCTCGCGTGAGACGCCTGTCCAGCCGGAATCGGACCATTGGTAATCGTCGGGAAAGAACACAGCCGAGGGGTCATGCACGCCGTCGGGCTGCCACCGCGACGCCGGATCGGGGCGTTTGCCGCCGTCATCCAGGGCATAAGCATACCGGGCACCGTGAGGAACGTCGCTATGGCGGAAGACAAAATACCCGTAAGGCTCTGGAACCATCAGGTAGCCTTCGCGATGCCCGTCGCGCTGGAGGATGAGCTGCACCTGCCCGGCCTTGGGCGCCCATAGGCGCCACTCGACCGAGCCGTCGGCTAGGCGAATCGCCCCCTGCGGCCGGTGAACCGGGTTCTCAAAGGTCCCATTGCTGGGCAAAGCGTTTCGATTCATGGTGCATGGTCTCCGGGGCATGATCGAGTCCGGCGGTGTTGCGCGACGGCCACCCGAAAACGATTATACACACGAGCCGCAAAAGAACTGCGCCCTGCCGCACCATGGGGCATCCTGCTGATGGATGCTACGGGGCACGATGCCCGTGCGACAACTTCGGGACCGCCCTGCGACGAGTATGGCCGGCCCGAATCAGTATGTCAGGATCACGTCCATAGCGAAGGTAGTCTGGTCCCGGCTGTTGCCGGCGTTGAACGGAAACTCGCTGTTCACCGGGTCGCGTGGCCCGTCGTACCAGTCCCATCGGACCTCGGGGCGGACAAGCCAGTTGGGCAAGGGGCGCCATTGCAGTCCGGCGGTGAGTGCGTAGAAGTCGCCGGCGAAGCTCGTGGCGCCAGGCGTTCCGCCGTCCCATGCTCGGCCTGCCGCCCACGGCATATTTCCCAGCCCCCACACGCGCGTTCCGTGGACGTCGCGAAGCCATTCCATACGAATGCCCGCTGTCCACTTCGGGTTCAGCGAGTACAAGAAGTACTGATTGATGCCGTACCATTCCGCCTGGCGTCCGTCGGCGGAGGTGCGTTCTTCAAAGCCTAGGTTGTGCTGGAGAATGTAATCGAACCGCTCGGTGAACTTCTGTTTCCAAACCAGGCTGGAGGCGAAGCGATTGTGCTCACCCCCGGGGTCCTGCGGCCCTACCGAAACGGCGTAGGCCAACGAGGTGTGCTTGCTCAGGGACGTATAACGCAGCCCGCCCATGAAATCAAGCGCATTGTTGATATCTTCCCACATCATCCAACCGCGATGAAAGCCGGCCTGCACGAGCCATTGCTCGGTAAGCTGGTAGTCGGCCATCAGCCCGGTCACCAAAAGCGGTTCCGTATAGCTCATGGCATAGGAGTGGGAGTAGAAGGGGTTGAGCACGGCGGGCACGACTTCGTACCCCAAGATTCCGGCAAAATGGCCGCCGCGGATCGTCAGGTGGTTATATGCCACCTCCAGATAGGCCTGGGGGATGACCAGGCCATAGGACTGACCCGCGCCGTTGATGCGATCTTCGAGGCCGTAGTTGACTCCATACCGCCAGTCGGTGCCATACACCAGGTCGATATGGCCGCCCCAATCCCAACCACAGCCGCCGGTATTCGTCGGCCTGCTCAGGTAGAGCCATAATTGGTTCAACTGATATTCACCATCCCAATCGTTGGTGGCGATCGGTCCGTTGTACCCGTCGGCGGGGTTTCGTGAATTGAACGTGATGCCCTGTTGCAGCCACCCGCCGACCCGAATTCCATGGCTCTGAAGGACTTGCGGTTGTGGCAGTGTCCACGGCTGCGGTGCTGCGGCGAGGGCGGCGGAAAGCCCCATGGCACCTAGCAGCGCCGCGGCAGCGCGACAAGCGAAACGGATTAGTCGGAGCATTGCATCGCCTCCCTGCGACGAAAATGGGGGACTTTGTGGGGTGT
>SKZG01000357.1 GCA_007127495.1 Planctomycetales bacterium | reverse complement strand
GATTGGGGCTCCGCGACCTGAATATGTCTTACAAACGCTCTATCGATCAGATCCTCGCCCGCCTGAACCCTCAGCAACTTGCGGCTGCTACGCACAGCCGCGATCCGCTATTGATTGTGGCCGGGGCCGGCACCGGTAAGACGGCGACCCTGGTACAGCGCGTTGCGTGGCTCATTTCGCAAGGCGTTCGCCCCGAGCGGATCCTCCTGCTGACATTTACTCGCCGAGCCGCCGCTGAAATGCTTCGCCGCGTCGACGGGATTCTCCGGAGCCTCAACGAGGTGAAGACAGTCCAGTCGGCCTCGGCAGCGGAAACCCATGTCGTTAGGGCCAGTCAGGTTTGGAGCGGAACGTTCCACGCCATCGCGACACGCCTACTTCGGCGTTTCGGCAGGTCGATAGGGTTGCCCTCCGGCTTTTCCATTCACGACCGCGCCGACTCCGAAGATTTGGTCAACGTGCTGCGAGCCGAACTGGGCCTGGCGAAAACCGACAAACGCTTTCCGCACAAGGGCACCTGCCTGGCCATTTACAGCCGATGTGTGAACGCGCGCACCCCGTTGAACCAAACACTGCGGGAGCACTTTCCTTGGTGCGAGCCTTGGGAGAAAGAACTCAAGCAATTGTTCGATGCCTATGTCGACCGGAAAGAGGCGGCCGGCGTACTCGACTACGACGACCTGCTCCTATTCTGGCACGCTCTGTTGGACGACAAGGCCGCAGGCGATACCCTCCGAAAGATGTTCGATTGCGTTCTGGTTGACGAATACCAAGACACCAATACGCTTCAAGCAGAGATCGTCTACCGCCTCTGTCCCGACGGCCAGGGGCTTACCGTGGTGGGCGACGACGCCCAGTCGATCTATGCTTTTCGTGCCGCAACGGTTCGGAATATTTTCGATTTCCCGAAGCAGTACGCGGGCACGACGGTGATGACTCTCGAGCAGAACTATCGCAGTTGCATGGCCATTCTCGAAGCCACGAACGACGTGATTGCCCTGGCCAAGGAGCGTTACACAAAGAACCTGTGGTCGGATCGCACCGAAGGCGAGCGGCCGGGCCTGATTCTTTGCGAGGACGAGAACGCCCAGGCTGAATGGGTCGTTCAGCAAGTGCTGGCTCACCGCGAGGCCGGCATCCATCTGCGCCGCCAAGCCGTGTTGTTTCGCGCCTCGCACCACAGTATCCTCCTGGAGGCGGAACTGGCCCACCGCGAGATTCCGTTCCACAAATACGGCGGCTTGAAGTTCATCGAGGCGGCGCACATCAAAGACCTGATGGCCTTCTTGCGGCTGGCGGAGAATCCGCGCGACGTGGTGGCCGGCAGTCGGGCGCTCATCCTGGTGCCTGGTATCGGCCCGACCAAGGCGCGGCAGTTGATGCAAACGCTGCTCGAGTCGGGGGGCGATTTCGGCATTTGGACTCGCTGGCAGCCGCCGGCCGCTGCGAAGGAAACCTGGCCGGGTTTGGTGCGGTTGTTCCAGTCGTTGGCGCGCGCTTCAGACGATTTGTCTGGGCAGGTGCGGCAGGTGCGGCAGTTCTACCGCCCCATGCTGGAAATCAAGTACGACTTTCCGGAGCCGCGGCTGCGCGACCTGGAACAACTCGAACAACTCGCCTCGAAATACGGTACTCGGCAACGGATGCTTCAAGACCTCACGCTCGACCCGCCCAATTCCACGCAAGACTTGGCCGGCACGCCGCATCTTGACGACGACTACCTGGTGCTGAGCACCATCCACTCCGCCAAGGGGCTTGAATGGGACGCCGTGTACGTGATCCACGCCGCTGACGGCAATATCCCCTCCGACATGGCCACGAAATCGGCCGAGCAAATCGAGGAGGAGCGGCGCCTGTTCTATGTCGCTCTGACGCGCGCCAAGAACTGGCTGTATGTGTGCTGCCCCCAGCGCTATCACTATCGGCCGGGCGCCGATGCCCACAGCTTCGCGCAGCTCACTCGATTTCTGCCGGCGCCGGTCCAAAAACGGTTCGCACGGAAGATAGCCGCTCCCGACTTACCCGAGGAAGGCCCCAGTTCGCTCGATACGCACATGCATAGTGGCTCCATCCGGCGGCGGGCCAAATCACTTTGGCAATAACGGCCTCCCGCCACGAGAAGGGCCGATTGCAAACCCAGCACGTTGCCTACTCCTGGTATCCGCGCGGATGGTTGCGGAACCAATTCCACGCGGTGGCCACGATGGCGTCGAGATCGGTATAGCGGGCCCGCCAACCGAGTTCTTGACGGACTTTCGTGGCGTCGGCGAATAGAACGGCGGGGTCGCCCGGCCGGCGAGGGCCGTACTCGACCGGAATTGCGGTTCCGGTCACCCGCTCGGCCGCCTCGATCACCTCGCGAACCGAGTAGCCCTTGCCGATGCCCAGGTTGTAGAACCTGGATTCGCCGGGCTGCAGTGCCTTCATCGTTACGATGTGAGCATCGCAAAGATCCTCGACGTGTACGTAGTCGCGAATGCAGGTTCCATCCGGTGTGGGATAGTCGGTGCCGAAAACGGAAATCGCGCTTCGTTGCCCCAGCGCGGCGCGAAGCACCACGGGTATGAGATGGGTTTCGGGATCATGATCTTCCCCTAGCGATCCGTCGGCCGCGCAGCCGGCCACGTTGAAGTATCGCAACGCGGCGAACGCGAAGTCGCGATTCGCGGCCCCGTAGTCTCGCAGGATTCGCTCAACGCACCACTTCGACCATCCATACGGATTGATCGGGTTCTGCGCCATGGTTTCGACAATCGGCGTCTGCTCCGGCTCGCCGTAGGTGGCACATGTGGAGCTGAACACCATGCGTCGGACTCCCGCGGCATCCATGGCCCGCAGCAAGCTGATCGTTCCCGCGGTATTGTTATGGTAGTAGGCCAATGGATCGGCGACGGACTCGCCCACGTAGGCCAGTGCGGCAAAGTGCATGACACAGTCGACGGCGTACTCCCGCAACAGGTCGGTGACGACCGGCGTATCGGCCAAGTCAACTTCGTGGAAATCGGCGTCGGGGTGAACGGCCTGTCCATGCCCACGGCGCAGGTTGTCGAGGACCACGACCTTATGGCCGGATTCGATCAGTTGCTTGACCGCATGGGAACCAATGTAGCCTGCACCGCCCGGAACTAGAACATTCATATTGCTTCAATCCTCCACAAAATAGTTGCCGCGCGACGTCCTACTCGCACCGCAAGCGGCACCACCGGGCTTATCCCGCTGGGCCGAAGGCGGTTTGCCCAATAACGACGTATTTCACCGAAACACGCCGGAAAAGTCAACCCCCGGAGTAACGGCGTGAGCCACGACGCCGCACCGGTCGGCTGGCGGGCAGCGGTTGCGAAGCACAACGTAAGATACGAAAAGCACTTCCAACCTTTCCGTTGCCGGGTGCAGGGCATTGCCAAACGAGCGCCGTTCTGCCATGATCAAGAACGGAACCACCAACCACCAACCACCAACCACCAACCACCAACCACCAACCACCAACCACCAACCAGCAACCAGCAACCAGCAACCAGCAACTATTATGGATACCGTACAAAAGGTCGCGCTCGTTACGGGTAGCGGGAAGCGCCGGGTGGGCAATGTCGTGGCCGAGGCGCTGGCCGAGCGAGGGTTCAACATTGTGTTGCACTATAACCATTCGGTCCAGGAAGCCGAGCAGACGGCATTGAGGCTGCGAGCTTACGGCGTGGACGCCGCCGCACTGCAGGCCGATGTGGGCGATGAAGGGCAGGTAAGCCGCCTATTTGCGCAAGCGATAGAACGTTTCGGCCGGCTCGACGTCTTGGTGACGGCCGCCGCCGTTTGGACCCCGAAGCCGCTCGACGAGACGACCGCCGACGACGTCCGCCGGCAGTTCGATATCAATGCCCTTGGCACCTTCCTCTGTTGCCAGCAAGCCGGGCGCATTATGGCCAAACAGCCGGAGGGTGGACTGATTGTGACCATTGGCGACTGGGCGACCGCGCGTCCCTACGCCGGCTATGCCGCCTATTTCCCCAGTAAGGGCGCGATTCCCACCATCACCCGCGTATTTGCCGTCGAACTCGCACAATGGAACCACAATATTCGCGTCAACAGTATTCTGCCCGGTCCGGTCATGCTCCCCGATGACCTCTCGCAGGCGGAGGTCGCCGGCGCGGTCGCCGGCACGTTGCTGAAACGCCCCGGAAAGCCGGAGAACGTGGCCCAGGCCGTCCTGTTTTTTCTCGATTGCGACTACACCACCGGCGTTTGTCTGCCGGTCGACGGCGGCCGAACGATTGCCGAGGGTCGATAGGGCCCTGGGGGTATGTGTGCCACCTGCGGTATACAGCCGTAAGCACCCAAGCTCGCCGACGCGCCGCGTCAACCATCGAATCTATGCCTTCATGCAATACTATGAGAACGGATTTGTCAATCGTTTTGCCGGCCTACAACGAATCGCAACGGTTGCCGTCCTACCTTGGCGAGGTGCAGAAGTATCTGGAAACTGGGTGCGCTGGAGCGTACGAGGCGATTGTGGTGGACGATGGCAGCGACGACGGACTCGGGAGTGTGATCGAGAATTGGCAGGCCCATTGGCCCGCCCTGCGATTGATCTCGCACCCGGTTAACCGCGGCAAGGGCGCAGCCGTACGAACCGGCATGTTGGCTGCGCGCGGCGGACGTGCCCTGTTTGCCGACGCGGACGGCGCAACGCCGATCCGAGAAGAGGCGAAGCTTCGAGCCGCTCTGGAGGCCGGAGCCGATCTCGCCATCGGATCGCGCCTTCTGCCGGCGGCCGGCGTCAGCCGCCGGCGCGCCCCGATTCGCGGCTTGGCGGGCAGGTTCTTTGCGGCCGCAGCCCGATGGTGGCTAGGGCTGCCCGTCCGGGATCCCCAATGCGGCTTCAAAATGTTCCGCCGCGAAGTGGCTCGCGAATTATTTGCGCGAAGTACCGAGCCGGGCTACCTGTTCGACCTGGAGCTTCTGGCCCTGGCACACCGCCATGGATTCCGAATTGCCGAAGTACCGGTCGAGTGGACGGAAATGTCCGCCGGGCATCTGAGCCTCGCCCGCATGGTGCCACGCATCTTTCCGACCATGTGGCGACTGCGGCGCAGGTTACGGGATGAACCATAACCCAATCCAGGCTAGACCACATACGGGGTGCGTGTACCGCGCGCGGTTGACGGCCTGTTGGGCGGTTGGCCTCCGGAAGACGTGAACGATGATTTTGATGAAGCCTTGGACGGCTGGCGTCGGGGAGAGCAGGAGGCGTCGTGATGCACGACTTCGTGCTGCTCGATACAGACGTAGCAAGCTACCTGTTTAAGAGGAGCCCTCGGGCTCTGGCCTTTCGTGCGTTACTCGAAGGCAAGCAGACGGCGCTGGCATTCGTCTCGGTTGCCGAACTCTTCAAATGGACAGTGAAACGTCGCTGGAGCGAGCCGAAGGTTGAGCAGTCGGCACGAAAAAAAGTCCTCGGCATGGCTCATCAGTTTATACCGACACGCTATCCATTGTTGCCTTGGCGGAACCCCGTGTCAAGAACCTGCACGGCGAGCCTTCTGGCCGGCTTGAGCTTTGGGCCGGCCCGGATTACAATGGAGGCTTCGTACGGCCCCTGCCGGGGTCGGTAGGCTTCTGCTGCTTCGTGGCTTAGTTCGGGCACTGATGATGACCCTTCCCCGCGCTGTCGGTATCGACTTGGGAACGACCAACTCGGCGGTGGCCGTGGTGAACGACCACGGCCAAACGGAGATGGTGCCCAATGACGAGGGCGACCTGCTGACGCCAAGCGTCGTGCTTTTCGGCCAACAGGAAGTCGTGGTGGGCAGGGAGGCTCGCAGCGCGGGTCTGGTCGAGCCCGACTCGGTGGCCCAATGGGTCAAGCGCGACATGGGGGCCCCGGTGTACTCGCACCCCATTATGGGTCGCATGCTACCCCCTGAAGTGATCCAGGCGTGCATCCTGCGGAAGGTCCGGGCCGAGGTGGCCGGGCGCATCGGCCCGGAGGCGCAGGTGGTCATTACCGTCCCGGCCTACTTCGACGAAGCCCGCCGAAAGGCCACGGCCGACGCCGGCGAGATGGCCGGCCTGAAAGTGCTCGACATCGTGAACGAGCCGACCGCCGCCGCGCTGGCCTTCGGCGAGCAGTTGGGTTACCTCGCACCCGGCGGCGACGTGAAGGACCCCATGACCATCCTCGTGTACGACCTGGGCGGCGGCACCTTCGACACGACCCTGCTGCGCCTGGCGCCGGGCGATCTCCGCACGCTGGCCACCGACGGCGACGTGCAGCTTGGCGGGTACGATTGGGATCTGCGGCTCGTCGATTACGTTGCCGACACGTTCCAGCGTTCGTTCGGCGTCGACCCCCGCGACGACCGCGCCTGCCTGAATCGGCTCATCCTGGCTGCGGCGGAGGCGAAGCACACGCTGAGTGCCCGCAGCCGAGCCACCGTGCGCGTCGAGCTTCAAGGCAACGCAAGCGAAACCCAGGTGACGCGCGAACAGTTTGAAGACATGACCGCCGATTTGCTGGAACGCACCCGCTACACCACACGGCAGCTTTTCGTCGAGGCGAAGGTCGATCCGGCAGCGCTCGATCGGGTGTTGCTGGTCGGTGGATCGACGCGCATGCCCATGGTCGCGGCCATGGTCAAGGACGTTACGGGTTTGGAACCTGATCGGACGGTCAACCCCGATG
>SKZG01000483.1 GCA_007127495.1 Planctomycetales bacterium | reverse complement strand
CGACGTTGAAGGATTGAGCGCCCGTAACCACCTGACCGGCCGGATTTGCCAAATCGTGAAGCTTCCGCAGAGCACATTTGCCGCCATCGACATCGGCCAGATCATCTGGGCGGAACTGACGGCGGACGCGGTCGCCGAGATGCAACTGGAACTGGGAACCGAAGTCGTTTGTTTTCTGAAGGCGCATAATCTGGCAGCCGCAGAATAGTCTCACATAGCGTTCGCGCGAGCTAGGGGCTTCAAAGCGTCGTTTGGCCAGTCGCCAACACCAACGCCACCCGGCAAGCACGCGCGAACTCGCGCAGATCAAGACGTTCGGAGGTCGTGTGGGCATTCTGTTGGCCAACGCCGAGGGATACGGTGGGAATGCCCCGAAGGGTCATCCAATTGGCGTCGAGGCCGCCGTTGGAGACGGCACGCCGCGGCGTACCGCCCGCGGCGCGGACCGCCGCGTCAGCGGCCACCGCGCACGGCTGGTCGTCATCCAACAAGAAGGATTCGTAATCAAGTTGGCCGTCGATTTGCACACCGGCGCGCTTCCCCTTGTGGTTGCGCACCCGTCGCGCGGAGCGTCGGAATGCGTCCTCAAAGGCTCGGATGATATGCTGGCGGAACGCGGGGCAGTGGCTGCGGGCTTCAGCGCGTAGGGTCAGTTCGGGGGTGACCACGTTTGTCGCCTCGCCACCGCGGATGACGCCTACGTTGCTGGTTCCCCGGCGACCGCCCTTTTCCACCAGCCCCAACCAGCCACTCTCGTGCAATTCGGCGATTGCGAGCGAGGCCACGGTGATGGCGCTGACGCCCTCCTCGGGCGCGCCCCCAGCGTGGCTTGCTAGACCTCGTACACGGATAGCCATACGATACCCCCCCGTCGCCCCCACGGTCACCTTCGCGCAACTCCCTCCGTCGAAGTTGAAGGCGAGGCGGGGGCGTCCGAGCAGGCTGAGCGTCGCGTTGCGGGCGCCGTGCAGCCCCGTCTCTTCCTGAACGGTCCACAAGAACGTCAACGGGGGGTGCGGGAGCCCGCGACGCAGCACCTCGCGCGCCGTATGGAGCACCACGGCGCAACCGGCCCGATCATCGGCCCCAAGGCCGGTATGCTTTTCAGCCGGCACAAGGAACCGGCCTCGTCGGATCGGCCGGGCGCCGTTGCAAAGCGGCACGGTATCGGTATGGGCCATCAAAAGGCGCCGCGGCTTGCGCTCGGTTCCGGGAAGCTTGCACACGAGATTTCCAACCTCGCCGCCGTGAACGCTCCGCTGGTGGGCCCGATCGAACCGGATGGCGCCCTCGGAAACCCCCGCTCGGGAAAGCTCGTCTACAATGAAGTCCATGACCGGCCGTTCCTGTCCGCTTCGGCCGGGAAGGGCAATGAGGCGCGCGACGAGGTCCTCAGCATCGACAACGGCCTCTCGGGTCTTGATCATGTCGGTGTTTCCTGCGTTCCGGGTTATTCCCCAAAGAGCCCGCTCATGCTATCATAGGGGGCTGTCCTCCGCCAGTCCCCCGGCGGCAAGGTAGGCTCTCGGCGCGGTTCGCGACGACGGTTCTCCCCAATTTGAAGGCCTTTTTATTCGATGCGTTTTTTCATAGCGGGAATCATGCAAGGTTCTCACACGGCGAAGGCCGTGCATGACCAGATATACCGGACGCAAGTGGGCGAACTGCTCGCCCGCTATCTGCCGGATGCCGAGGTGTATGACCCACGCGCTCAGCACCGGAACTCGATCGAGTATGCCCACTCGACCGGCCAGGACGTGTTCTTCCGCCACAACGCCATGTGCCGCGAGGTCGACGCCCTTGTGGCCGTGCTTCCGGCCGCTTCGATGGGGACCGCCATTGAAATGTGGGAAGCCTTTCGGTGCGGGGCGGCCGTTCTGACCATCAGCCCGATGCGGCACAATTGGGTGATCAAGTATTTGAGCCATGCCTTGTATCCCGACCTCGCCGCATTTACAATGGCCCTGGCCGGCGGCGATGTTGCTCGGTGCATCGATCGGGTACGCAGCCAACCGCCGCCCCATACTTAGGTTATCCGTTCACCGGCCGGCGCAGGTTTCTGCGAGACGCAAACCATGGCTCTGAAATTCGGTCATCGAGGCGGCAGGTCTCTTGGAACCATGGACAGGCCGGCGAGCCTGTTGAGCAAGATCGGCACAACGCTCTTTTTCTCAGTCTTCTTTGCGATGGGAACTGCCTTTTGCGTTTTCCTGGGGTGGGCTTTCTTCCAGAACCTGACCACTTACACCTGGCACGCCACCGATGCCCGAGTCGTCCACAATGAGATTGTGCGAGACCGCGACGGCGAGCATCGATTCGAAATTCGCTACGAGTACGACGTCGAGGGCCGCAGGTACACCGGCCAAGGTTATGACGACCCTCGAGGCCGTGGGTACGCGCACAGCGATTATGCCGTCCTGGGACGTCTTGCGGCCCGTTACCCGGTGGGGGCCGCATGTACGGCTTACGTCGCCCCGTCGGATCCGCACCGGGCGATCCTCGCACACCCAAGCCTGTGGATCGGGCTTATGATCTTCGTTCCGCTTATCTTTGTAGCCGTCGGCGCGGGCGGCATCTATTTCACCTGGTTCGGGAAGAGCGGCACGGTTCAATCCGTCGCTGGCCGCGTCAGGTCGAAACAACCAAGCGTCAAGTGGATTGTCCGCCTCATGGGCATTGGCTTCACCGTAGCGGGGCTTGCGGCGGTCTATTTCCTGTTCATCGGACCCGTGATGCGCGTTGAGCAGGCCAAGTCGTGGATGCCCGTCCCGGCCACGGTCATTGCCAGTCGGGTTGTTACCCACCGCGGCGACGATAGCACGACCTACAGCGTCGATATGTTGTACGAATACGAGATCGACGGCCGGCCTCTGCGCAGCAATCGCTACCATTTCATGACGGGATCTACGTCGGGGCGCGATGCGAAGCAGGCGATCGTCGAGGCGCATCCGCCCGGCAGAGCGATTACTGCATACGTGAATCCGGCCGACCCGTTCGACGCCGTTATTCACCGTGGCTACCCTGACGATTTGTGGTTCGGCCTGATTCCGTTGGTCTTTTGCGTTGCCGGGGTAGGCATGTTGGTTGGTAGTTTCTTCGTGGGCGGTGCGGCGGCGCGTGCCGGTGGTACGGCCTGGCTTCCGACCTCGCACACGGCCGGACAGCCCGACGCCCCATTCGCCGGCCTGCCGCGCTCGGCCGACGGCCGGACGACCCTCCGGCCCACGACCTGTCCCTGGGGCAAGCTCCTAGGCGTCGTTTTCTTGGCGGTGTTTTGGAACGGCATAACCGGGGTTTTTGTCGGTATTGCCGTCAACAGTCATTTGGCGGGAAATCCGGAATGGTTTCTCACGGTTTTCATCATCCCGTTCGTTCTCATCGGGGTCGGGCTGCTCGGGGGAATCGTGTACCAGTTCCTTGCCTTGTTCAATCTCACGGCGGTCCTGGAAGTGAACACCGCATCGCCCGCACTGGGCGAAACGCTGACCATCGACTGGCGGCTTGAAGGCAGGGTCGATCGCATCGCGACGCTCACTTTCTCGCTGGTGGGCGAGGAGCACGCCACCTACCGACGCGGGACCGATACCGTCACCGATAAGCACACGTTCTACGACGAGGCGCTGCTGAAGACATCGGACGCCGTGGAGATCCTCAGCGGCGGCCATCTTGACGTGGTCATTCCCGCCGACGTCATGCACTCGTTCGAAGCCGCCAATAACAAGATCACTTGGACGCTGAAAATGGCCGGCGACATCCGATTCTGGCCCGATATGAACAACGAGTTCGCCCTTATCGTTCGGCCGATCGATCCCACGGTCCTCTGGGGGAACGTCGATGCCTGACAGCCGCCTGACTCTGGAATTGCTGGACGATCGGACCGCCTGCTACCCCGGCGAGACCATCAATGGCGTTGCTTCGTGGGAGTTCCCGCACCCGGTCCGGAGGATTGAAGTGCATTTGTGCTGGCATACCGAGGGCCGGGGTACGGAGGACGGGTCGGTGGTCGAGACGGTCGGCTTTGACGCGCCGACGCCCGTTGGGGCCGAGCCGTTCCGGTTGCCGGTTCCCGCCGGCCCGTACAGCTACGACGGGCGACTGATCGCCATCCGTTGGACCGTCGAACTGATCGCGGTCGGAGTGAAGGATTTAGCGAGGGTGTCGATCACCATTTCACCCACGCAGGAACCCTTTGTCCTGCCGGCGACCTGAACGAGGGTGTTATGCCCGAGGTAACCGCATCATGCAACCCATTTCGAACTCGGCGTCTGGAACGGCTCCCCTTTCGAACGCCGCGCGACGGCTCACCGTTCGACTGGGAATCGTTTCTCGCCCGGTTTCACTCGGCCGCAATTCGGGAGCGCGGTGCGGTGGTCGGCCCTCATGGCAGCGGGAAGACAACGTTCCTCGTCGAGTTCACCCAGCGACTTGAAAGCCGTGGTCGCGAAGTGGTTCGTCTCCTGACCAATCGCGACGCGGGACGCGGCATTCCCGCCCCTTGGCTTGGGACGTTGCGGGCGGCGGGCGAATCGGCGGTGGTGGTAGTCGACGGTTACGACGTCCTTCGTCCGTTTTCCCGTTTCTGGCTCCGACGCGCACTTCGCCCGCGTGGCGGCCTGATTGTCACGGCGCATCGGCGCTGCGCCCTTCCGACACTTCTGAAAACCCGCCCCTCGCCCCGCTTGCTGAGCACGTTAGTGGACCGTCTCTTTGCCGATGCTCCGGGCGCGACGCGTCCCACGGACGAATCGCTCCGTGACCTCTACCTTTCGCACGACGGCAATTTGCGGGAAGTGTTCCGCATCCTCTATTTGGCGCGGTGAGCCTGACGGCACGGGAAATGGGACTTTCGGGTTGCTTGCGGTATTTAGCGAATATGCATAAAATACATGGTACGCGCCAATTGTGGTCGCCACCCACAGGGGGTAATTGCTAGGCCCTAGCGCGGCTAGGAATGGCTCCGAACTGCAACAGTTACCGGCCCGATATGTTGCCCGCTTGCAACGCGGGCTGGTTTCAATGACGATCCCAGCGCGCAATCAAGTTTCGTAAGTTGCCATGACACTTGGGTTTACGACGAATCCCCCCACAAAGTCGTTTGTTGGCATTCAAGGTGCATGATCTCGGTTCGCCAATGCAATTGCCGCCTTTGCGGCTGCCGACGGGACGGGCTCCCGCCGATCCCTCCGCAAACGCGACTGTCCGGAAAATCGATAATTGTTCCCGCTCCATTGAGGTTAGCACATTGACCAGAACCACCAGAAAAGCCACCGTCGCACAGCGTTCCAGGAACAATGGCCAATCTGCCCGGAAAAACGGCAAATCGGCTTCGGTGGGCAGGCGGACGTCGCGCGAGTTCCTCGACGATGTCGATCCGTTCGATCCGGAGCTGTTTGACGATCCTAAAGACGCCCCTCCAGCCGATGAGGACGACGACGATGACGAGTCGACCGGCGGCGACGCGCAGATCGAGGACCCCGTACGCATCTATTTGATGCAAATGGGCGAGATTCCGTTGCTATCGCGTCGGGACGAGGTCAAAGCAGCGAAACGCATCGACGCCGGGCGAAGGCGATACCGGCAGGCCATGCTGGCGAGCGACTACGTTTTGCAGGCAGCCATGTCCATGCTCGAAAACGTGCGCGACGGTAAGCTCCGCCTGGATCGGACCATTGAGGTGTCGGTCATCAACGTACGCGAGAAGCGCAGGTTGCTCAAGGTCGTTCAGCCGAACTTGGAAACTCTCCGGGAGCTGGTCGCACTGAATCGGAGCGACTTTGGTGTGGCCATCAACAGGCGTCGCCCGAAGCGCGAGCGTCGGGCCGCCTGGCAGCGTTTGATTCGCCGCCGAAACCGTGCGGTTCGGCTGGTTGAAGAGTTGGGGCTACGAACCGAACGGCTGCAGCCGGTCATCGAAAAGCTGGGACAGATGTTCACCCGGATGACCGAATTGAAGGGCCTGCTCGCCCAGGGCAAGCGCGCGGGCGACGACCGCCCGTGCCGAGCCGAACTGCGAAAAGAGTTGTGCTACCTCATTCGTGCCTGCCTGGAAAGTCCGGCAACCCTACGACGGCGTCTGAG
The DNA here is from genome assembly GCA_007127495.1 of Planctomycetales bacterium. Taxonomy (GTDB): domain Bacteria; phylum Planctomycetota; class Planctomycetia; order Pirellulales; family Thermoguttaceae; genus PWXP01. The sequence goes on along the minus strand of SKZG01000483.1, from coordinate 620 downwards.
TCGGATTGAACGTTTTCAGGGGGAGTACGACGCCGCCAAGCGCTGCCTTTCAGCCGGAAACCTTCGACTTGTGGTATCCATCGCAAAACGTTATCGCAACCGCGGGATGAGCTTCTTGGATATGATTCAAGAGGGAAACACGGGGCTGATGCGGGCGGTGGACAAATTCGAGCACAAACGCGGCTACAAGTTCTCGACGTATGCCACGTGGTGGATACGGCAGGCAATCACCAGGGCCATCGCCGATCAGAGCCGAACGATCCGGGTGCCCATCCACATGATCGATTCGGTCAGCAAGGTGCGGACCGTGGCCCGGCAACTGGTGCAAGAGCGCGGCATCAGCCCGTCGGTTGAGGATACCGCGGAGCGGGCGGGACTTTCCGTCGAGGAGGCCACATGCGTGTTGCGGATGACCAGGCCCCCTCTCTCTCTGGATCAGCCGGTGGGCGACCATGAGGACACGTACTTCGGCGAGTTCCTCGAAGATTACCGCGAAAACGACCCTCTGCTGGAGATCAATCAGGACTCATTGAAAAAGCGGATTGCCGAGGTGCTTTCGGAACTCGACTACCGCGAGCGTGAGATCATCCGCCTCCGATACGGCCTGGCCGATGGATACT
>SKZG01000536.1 GCA_007127495.1 Planctomycetales bacterium | reverse complement strand
TGGCAAACTCGACGACGCGGTGAAGCGCCGGGTGCGCAGGCTCCGGTCGGCCGAGCGGCTCGATTCGCTACTCCTCGCGGTGCTCGACGCCAAATCCGTCGACGACCTGCCCTGGTGATCGGCACAGCTTGGGGCACGATCTTGGCCACTGGCGGCGCGGGCGGGCGAGCTGCTGGACGACTTGCAGCAGCACACCCGTTGGCCTTGACAATCACAAATTCAACACCCCGGGTCGGGCTCGTCCCTTCGTGCCCCCCTACACTTGGCTCCCTGGCCCAAAGACGGCAGCCGCATGCCGATCCGCTTCCACTGCAAACGCTGCGAACAACTGCTGGGAATCGCCAGCCGAAAGGTGGGCAGTCAGATCGACTGCCCAAAGTGCGGGTTCGCTCAAACCGTTCCCACCGAAGAGGCGGCGGCGGTTGCCGAAGCGCTGCGCGCCGGCAGCGCCAGTTCGCCGCCGATGGAAACCGAAGCTCTAACGGTCTACGACGACGCCCCGGAGCCGGTCGAGGCGCCTCCCCACCGTCGCCGCCGCAAGCCGCCGGTCTCGACGCCCGATCCGACGCCGCCGGCCGCCGCACCGCCGGCTGCCAAACCCAAGCGATCCGCACCATCGGAGGAACCCAACTCGGCGACGGAAACGGCGGGCCCGTCCACGCCGGCCGGAATGATCCTGTTCCCTCGGCGCGCCCTATACATTCAGGGAGTCTTGCTGACGGTACTTGCCCTGGTCTTCTTCGGTACGGGGTACTTCATCGGCCGGGGAAACGCCACGTTGGAATTGGCTCAGGAGCATGAGGCCGCCCTCAAGGAACGCACGCTCATTGAAGGGCGTCTCGTGTATCGGCCGGGACCGCAGGAGATGGAGGGCGATGAGCGGGCCGTCGTCATCGCTTTGCCGGCAGGCGCTGTGCCCGACGCACCGATCCCCATTCACGGCATCCGGCCCCAGGACCCCGATCCGCCCGGAACGCTCCGAAACTTGCGACTCCTCGACGAACTCGGCGGCGCGTATGTCCGGGCCAACGCCCAAGGCCGTTTCGACATGGTCGTGCCGGATCGCGGGGAGTACTACATTCTGATCATCTCTCGAAATACCAGCCGACCGCGGGGCACCGACCCTGACGAAGCCGACCTGATGGAAATCGGACGCTATTTCACGATGCCCGAACGCCTCATCAGCCGCTACCAATACCGGTGGGCGAAGTACGAAGTCCACGGCGGGCTGCCGCCTATCGAGGTCGACTTCGGCGCAGAAGCCGGCGAGTGATTACCGTTCACGCTCAGGTACTTCTACTTCTACTTCACCTTCCTGCGTCTTGAGCGGCGCAGATTCGCTGGTACAATGCTTGTGATTGGCGAGAGGTGCCGTTATGGCGGCACTCGAGCAGAACAGCCGCTGCAACAGACGGCCGAATGACCGCCAATCCCCTGCCGCCCTGACCCTTGGAACCATCTGCCATGACTCAACCACTCCTGCTGCTTTCCATCCCGAACCTCCGCGAGAACGACGTGGCGGCGATGCCTCGCCTGCGCGAGCTGACCGCCGGCGGCGAAATTGCCGACCTTCGCCCGAGCTTCCCCGCCGTCACCTGCCCGGTGCAGGCGAACATGACCACCGGCCGGCTGCCGCGCGAGCACGGCGTGGTGGCCAACGGGTTCTACTGGCGCGAGCGGCGGCACCCGGAAATGTGGACCGCGCCGAACGACTGCATCGAGAAACCGCAAATCTGGGACGTGCTGTCGCACGCCCACGACGGCAATTCGGCCGTGTGGTTCCCGCTGCACTCAAAGGGCTGCGAGGCCGATTACGTATGCACGCCCGCCCCCATCCACAATCCCGACGGCACGGAATCGCTCTGGTGCTACACGCGGCCGGTCGAGTTGTACGGCACGCTGCGCGACACGTTGGGGCATTTTCCGCTGAAGCACTACTGGGGCCCGCTGGCCGGCATCGAGTCGAGCCGCTGGATTGCCGACTCGGCCCTGTTCGCCGCCCGGCAGTGGCGGCCCGATTTCTTCTACATCTACCTGCAAACGCTCGACTACGCGGCGCAGAAGACCGGTCCGGAAAGCGAGGCGTCCCAACAGGCCGTCCAGGATCTCGATGCGGTGCTCGGCAAGCTGGCCGACGGCATGCACGAGGCCTATGGTCAGCGCCCGCTGTGGGTGATCGCCGGCGAGTACGCCATCACGCCGGTGCGCGACGTGGTGTACCCCAACCGCTTGCTCCGCGAGGCAGGGCTGCTGGCGGTGCGCGAGGAGGACGGCCTGGAAACCATCGACTTCGAGGCGAGCCGGGCGTGGGCGCTGGTCGACCACCAGATGGCGCACGTGTTCGTCGCCGAGGCCGACGAGCAGGTCACCCGCCGCGCGGCCGACCTCCTGCGCGGCGCCGCCGGAGTCGACGAGGTGCTGGTTGGCGACGAGCGCGTGCGGTACGCCATGGACCATCCCCGCAGCGGCGAGGCCGTGGTCATTTGCCAGCCCAACGCCTGGGCCGCCTACTACTGGTGGCTCGACGATGCGCGGGCGCCGGCGTTCGCCCGGCAGGTCGACATCCACCGCAAGCCGGGTTACGACCCGGTCGAGCTGCATTTCGACCCGGCGACGAAGAGCATTCCCCTGGACGCGTCGCTCGTGAAGGGCTCGCACGGCGCCCCGGTGCGCGACCGCTCGCAGGCGACCGTCGTCGTGGCCTCCGAGCCGCTGAAGCTCCCCGCCGGCCCAATGGCCGACACCCAGGTGTTCAACATCGTCATGCGGCACTTCGGGCTTCAGGGCTAGCCCCCGGCAACGCACGCAGTACCATGTCCCGCGAAGCGGCCGGCCAAGCCGGTGCAGCCTAATCACCGGCCGACCGGGCCCCCTCTTGACCAGCCGCCGCGCGCCCGTCTATCCTTAGGGCTCGTGAGTAAATAACTGGCCGAATTGGACGGGCTGCGGCTGCGGGCGTGACCTGGGCGAATGACTTCCAACCAAATGAACCGAGGAAAAGGACCGATGAACCAACGACTGACAAGTGCTGCTGTGTTGCTGCAATTGCTGTGGGCAAGCGTGGGGCTGGCGGAACTGAAGCTGCCTGCCATGTTCACCTCGGGAGCTGTCCTCCAACAAGGTACTCCCGTACCCGTTTGGGGCTGGGCAGAAGCCGGTGCCGAGGTGACAGTCGCCTTCGCCGGCCAAAGCGCCAGCACCGTAGCCGATGCCGAGGGCCGTTGGACAGTCCGGCTCGACGCGCTAAACATGTCGCGCGAACCGGCCGTGCTCACGGTGGCCTCCGGCGACTCCCAAGTGGCGGTCGAGAACGTCCTGGTGGGCGAGGTATGGTTTTGCTCCGGCCAATCGAATATGGAATGGCCGATCGCCCGCTCGCTGCTGCCCGAACATATCAACCCCGACGCCCATCCCACCATCCGGCATATCAAGGTGCCTCGCCTTCGGGCCGGCGAACCGGCCGACGACTTCCAAGGTTCGTGGCAGGTGTGCAGCTCGGCCACGGTGCGACAGTTTACGGCCGTGGGGTTCTTCTTCGCATACTCGCTGCAGCAGGAGCTGGACGTTCCGGTGGGGCTGATCAACTGCAGTTGGGGCGGCACGCGTATCGAGCCTTGGATACCGCCTGACGGCTTCGACCTGGTCGACGAGTTGGATGCCGCCACGCTGGGCGACACGTCGACCATGTACCACGGCATGGTTGCCGCGGTGCAGCCTTACGCCGTCCGCGGCGCGTTGTGGTATCAGGGCGAATCGAACGGAAACCGGGGGGAAGGTGAGTCGTACTTCTGGAAAATGAAGGCCTTGGTGGGCGGTTGGCGCGCGACCTGGAAACAGGGCGCACTGCCCTTCTATTTCGTTCAATTGGCGAACTTCCGCCAGCCGAATTCCAACCCGGCGGGAGGCGACGGCTGGGCACCGCTCCGCGAGGCCCAGTTGAAAACAGTTCAGGAAGTGCCCAACACCGGCATGGCGGTGACCATCGACATCGGCGAGGCCGACGACATCCACCCGCAAAACAAGTTCGACGTCGGCCGCCGACTCGCACTTTGGGCGCTGGCCCGCGACTACGCCAAAGAAGATGTGGTCCCGAGCGGTCCCCTTCTGAAAAGTGCGACGGCCGAAGGTGGTACGATGCGCATTGGCTTCGACCACGTGGGAACGGGACTGATGGCGGCGAGGAAGCAGAGGCCGCGGGATATGTCGCCCCCGAAGCCTGTCGAAACGTTGCAAGGCTTTGCCATTGCCGGGGCCGACCGGCAGTGGCACTGGGCCGAGGCGAGGATCGACGCCGACACGGTGGTGGTTTCGGCTGAAGCGGTGCCGGAACCGGTGGCCGTACGCTATGCGTTCTCCATGAACCCGGAAAAGGCCAACCTTTACAACCGCGAAGGCCTGCCCGCTTCGCCATTCCGAACCGACGATTGGTAAACAGGCACCGCCACCGTTTCTGCACCAGGCGCAGCTTCCCATCTTTGCCCGGCTTCCCATTTTGACGCATGGGTGATCGGCACTGGTCTTGCTTTGCGGAGGGCTTTCGGGGAAACTACGCCGCTGGATGCCGAAAACTGCGGCACACGTCCTGCCCTCGCTCATTGGTCTTATGCCTCGCACGATCGTGATTGCCCTGCTGGCGGTACTCCCCCTGGGTTGTACCACCGCTGATCCTTGGACACTTCCCCCGGAGGTGACGCCGGAGGCGGTTGCCCAGGCAACGTACAGCAACCCGGCGCACCTGGCGATCGCGGATCATCAGCTCCTCTGGGAAACCGTGGCCGACGTGGTGGACGACTATTTCCCCGACTTTCAATATGAGGAGCCGGTCCGACGAATTGGGAACGTAATGACCGAGGGTCGGCTGGATACCTACCCGCAAGGAAGTCCCACGCTGCTGGAACCGTGGCGGGCCGATGGGGTCGGCCGCTATGAGCGGCTGGAAAACACGCTCCAGTCGATGCGGCGTTTCGCCGTGGTGCGCGTGATGCCCACCGACGGCGGGTTCCTGGTCGATGTGGCGGTTTACAAGGAATTGGAAGACGTACGACAACCGATCGGCGCGACGGCCGGGGCTGCTACCTTACGCTATGACGAATCGCTGGAAAGAGTTGTCGAACCCGTCGTTGACCGACCGCTCCACCGAGGTTGGATTCCCAAAGGCCGCGATTTCCTCTTGGAGCAGACCATCCTCGGCCATCTGTACCAAAGGCTCGGACAGCCTCCGCCTGCTCTGTAGGGCCATGCCCTGCGCGACCAACTCTACCCATCGCGGACCGAAAATGCGCTCCTTGGCAGGCACAGCCGGCCCTACGCCACTGCTCGGCCAAGGCACACCCCGCATATAGGATGCCTTCGAATATCCGAGTGGAGTTTCCGGGGGGCGCGGTCCGATAATAGAGGTGGGATTGTCTTTTTGAGGTGGAAGGTGCGCGCCATGGGCGAAGGGTTGGCCACAACGCTCGCTGTGCTACAGAAGGTCGAGAACGAGGCCGCCGTCAGCGTTCTCGTGCCGGCCCTCGACTCACCGAACCACACCATCCGGGACGGTGCCCTGAAGGCGCTGCTTTCGCGACGAAGTCGTATGGGGCATCGTGAAGTGCTGCGCCGGCTTCCCCGCATGACGGGCCGGCAGAAGGCTATCGTGCAACAGCACGGAGGACGGCTGACCGGGGCCCTGCGCGACGCCATCCTCGGTATCGATCTGCAAGCCTGCCTGACCGCTTGCGAAGCGGCGGTCTGGCTCCGTGAGTACGACCTGATTCCTACCCTGCTGAATGCGCTGGACGAACGGGGGCGCGCGCCGGTGGATACCCTGGCGAGCACGATCCTCAAGCTGGCTTTGGTGCTCTATGAAGAGCTTGGCGCCCAGGCCGACCATAACGCGCGACGCGATCCGAAGATCGTGCGTCAGCACGTCCTGACAAGCCTCGAAGAGGCCGTTGCACGATATCCGAACCACCGCCGGCGCGAGGTGCTGGAGGCCTTTTTAGCCCTGACAGGACGAGAAAACGCCGCCCTGATGAAAATCCTCGTCAACCCCCATCATCCGGCGTACCTGCCCATCATCGAACTGCTTACCCACAGCCCACTCGGCGGCATCGTGCGTCTGCTGCTGAGCTTTCTGGGCGCCCCCCATGTGCCGTCGGCGATACTCGGCGTGATTGCCAAACGAAGCGACCGAACATTTGTGCAGCATTTGCTCAAAAAGCTAGTCGCCAAGCCCTCAAGGGCCACTGTACAGAATCTACGGAAACTTCAGTCCATCGCGTGGTTGCAAGAGGGCATGGCCTTTCTATCGCAGTTGGATGCAGCAGCCCAGTGTGGCGTCGTGAAGTTGGTTATGAACTCCGGCATTCCGCGATTGCACGCGTTCACCACGACCGAACAGTTGTTGCTGCATGGGAAACCCGAGGCCCGCCGCGCCGCCGCGGTCGCGCTGGCCGAGTTCAGCGGCGCCGACGCCAACGCCCTGGCACTGCGCGCCCTGGACGATCCCGATCCGCAGGTTCAGGCCGCCATTGTACGTCAACTGCGCAGGCGAGGGATTCCCGGCGTACTCACGCGCCTGGTCGAGCTGCTCGACAGTCCGCACGCGGTGGTTCGCAAAGCGGCCCGCGATAACCTGGATGAGTTCACGATCCAGCGTTTCCTCGCCGCCTTCGATCTACTGGACGAGGAAGTTCGCGAAAGCACCGCCTTGCTGATCAAGAAG
>SKZG01000471.1 GCA_007127495.1 Planctomycetales bacterium | reverse complement strand
GGCGCTCGACGCCGACGCGGTAGCCTGGCAAACCGACGCGGCTTCGCGGGTCACCTCCGACGTGCCCACGCCCGCCTTCTACGACGGCGATTTCTTCATCCTGAACGACTTGCAGAAGAATCTTTCCCGACTCGACGCGCGAACCGGCGAGGTGAAATGGCAAGTCACCACGCCCGGCCAAGGCAAGTACGAAGCCTCGCCCCTGGCCGCCGACGGCAAGCTGTACCTGATCGACTTCACCGGCGAGGTGGCCGTGGTCGACGCGGCCACCGGCGAGTTGATCGATACCGTCGCTATGGATGAGCCGGCCGACGGCGAGGTGGTTCGAGCCTCGGTGATCGCCGCTCATGGGCAACTGTTCATCCGCACCACGCGCCGCCTCTATTGCATCGGCTTGGCGCCGTAACCGACCGGGCGCAGGCCGCCCCAGGAGGACATCGTATGTACAAGTACCAACACTTCTTGCTCGCAGCAGGCATGGCGGTGCTCGCCGCGCGGGGGGCGGGGCCGGCCGCCGCCGAGGCACCGAGGCCGAACGTCGTGCTCATTCTCACGGACGACCATGGCTACGGCGATGTCTCGATGCACGGCCCGACCGACGTGCGTACCCCGCATATCGACCGTTTGGCAGCGGAGGGCATGCTGTTTACCGGCGTCCGCGCGAACTGCACCGTCTGCTCGCCCACACGGGCGGCCATGCTGAGCGGCCGCAACGCCGATCGCGCCGGCGTGCCGGGGGTCATCCGCACGCATCCGGAGAACTCCTGGGGCTACTTCGACCCTGCGCTGCCCACCCTGGCCGACCTGCTCCGCGAAGCCGGCTACCATACGGCACTCGTGGGCAAGTGGCACTTGGGGCTCGACTCGCCCAATACGCCCAACGAGCGCGGGTTCGATTTCTTCCACGGTTTCCTCGGCGACATGATGGACAGCTACTGGCACCATCGGCGGCACGGCAACAACTACCTGCGCCGCAACCGCGAGGTGATCGAAGCCGAAGGGCATGCCACCGACGTGTTCACCGACTGGGCGTGCGATTACGTTCGCGGCCGGGCCGGGCAGGAGCAGCCCTTCTTCTTGTTCCTCGCTTATAACGCGCCGCACTTTCCCATCGAGCCGCCCAAGGAGTGGCTGGAAAAGGTCCGCCGTCGCGCCCCGGACATGCCCGAACGGCGGGCTCGAAACGTCGCGTTCGTCGAGCACCTCGACCACGGCGTGGGCCGGTTCATGGCGGCGCTGCGAGAGGCGGGCCTCGACGAGAACACGCTGGTCGTGTTCACCTCCGACAACGGCGGCTCGCTGCCCCACGCGCAGAACAACGACCCCTGGCGCGACGGCAAGCAAAGCCACTACGACGGCGGACTGCGCGTGCCGTTTGCCGTGCGCTGGCCGGCGGGCGTCGAGACCGGCTCGCGAACCGATTACGCCGGCCTGACGTTCGACGTGTTCCCCACCTTCCTGGAACTGGCCGGGGCCGACCTGCCCAGGGACCTCGACGCGGTCAGCCTCGTTCCCCTGCTGCGCGGCGAGCCGCTTGACGACAGCCGGCGGGAGCTGTACTTCGTGCGCCGCGAGGGCGGCACGCGCTACGGCGGAAAGGCCTACCACGCCCTCATTCGCGGCGACTGGAAGCTGCTGCAAAACGACCCCTACTCACCCTTGGAACTGTACAACCTGAAAGACGATCCGCAGGAACAGAACAACCTGTTCGACAGTCATGGAAAGGTTGCCCGCGAGTTGCAAGCCGCAATGCGCCGGCACATTCAGCGCGGCGGGGCCGTGCCGTGGCAGCCGCCGGGGCGGTGACCCGGCACGCAAGACCGTGCTGCTTAGAAAAAGGGGCCTTCCGTTTCGGGTGTTCGATGAAACTATTTTCCAGCCGCGAACGCGTTCGGGCCGCCATGCGGCATGAGCCGGCCGACCGCGTGCCCGTTATGTGCCAACTGGCGCTGGGGCATTATTTTCTCCACAGCCGCCTCGATCCGGCCGACATCTGGTTCGATAGCTCGAGCTTTGCCCACGCCCTGGAGGAGCTTCGCAGCCGGTACGGCTTCGATGGTGTGCTGGTCAACCTGCCGGGCAGGCCGGCCGGGTGGCGCGACTACCTGACCGCGGAGGAGACGGTCGATTCGGTCCGGCGGCTTCGCTGGACCAACGGCCTGGAAACGCGCATCCCGCCCGACGATAACCCGCAAACCTGCGCCGGCGGCGAACCGCTGCCGCGCGCCGATTACGCGGGCGTCGATGCCGACGATCCGGCCACGTATCGATTGCCTGGGTACGTGTGGAACACATGGCACGCGCCCGGGTTGTGGGACATACCGGCCGCGGCCGACCTTTCCGACCCGGCCGTGTACCCGGAATGGTTCACCGCGGGCCTTCGCGCCGCGCGGGCCCTGTGCCTGGAGGCGTCGGTTCACGTCGAGGTGTACTCGCCGTTCACGCATTTGCTGGAATTGTTCGGCTACCAGAACGCATTGATGGCCCTGATCGAAGCGCCGGTCACGTGCCACCGGCTTTTGGAGCGGTTCACGGCGATGGCGGAGGCGCAAGTCGAGTGCCTCGCCCCGCACGACCCCGACGCCGTCCTGGTCAGTTCGGCGTTTGCCGGGGCGGGGTTCATCAGCCGCCCGATGTACGAGCAGTTCGTCCTCCCGTACGAACAACGGCTTGCCGCAGCAGTGCATCGGCACGCGTTGCCGGTGTGCGTACACACGTGCGGGGCGATCGGCGACCGGCTGGACCTGATGAGCCGCAGCGGTATCGACGGGATCGACACGCTCGACCCCCCGCCGCTGGGCACGGTGGAACTGGCCGAAGCGAAAGAGCGTTTCGGCGAGCGTTTCTTCCTCAAGGGCAACCTGGACTCGGTGAACGAGATGCTCCATGCCGACAACGCTGCGTTCGATCGGGCCGTGCTCGACCGGTTGCAAACCGGCATGCCCGGCTCCGGTTACATCCTCTCCTCCGCCTGCTCGGTCGCGCCCCGCGTTCAGCCCAGCCGTTTGCAGCGCATGGTGGCCCTGGCCGAGGCGCACGGGCGGTACGAGTAGCCGCGTAAGCGTTTCCGGTGAACGGTCACAGATCGAGGACCGTCCAAACCGACGTGCGCCGCTTCAATTCGCGCACGTATTCCTCGATTTGCTTCTGGACGCGTTCTTCCTTGATCTTGCTGCGAATGTCTTCCTGGACCGCCTCGAAGGGGAGGCGGCCGGCCGGCGTTCGCTCGACCACGCGTACAATGTGCAAGCCTTGCCAGTCGCGCACGATGGGACTAAGCTGGCCCACCGGCAAGCCGTGAATGGCATTCTCCAGCTCCTCGGAGAGGTGCCGCTCATCGGGCCACACCCGGCGGCCTCCTTCGGATGCGGTCGGTCCCTGCGACGCGTCCTTCGCGACTTCGGCGAAGGGCTCGCCCGCGAGCACCCGGTTCCCCAGGGTCGCGATGGCCGCATACGCGGCCTCGTCGCTCGGCTGATCGACGAATTGCACGCAAAGCTGGTCCCAAGTCGTACGGGCCTCCTGGTCGAACTCGTCGGGGTGGTTCCGGTAGTATTCCAGCATTTCTTCGTGCGTGATCTTTTCCTCGAAGTTCACGTGCTGCCGGACCCACTGCTGGGCGAGCGTTTGCTGAAAGAACATGCGTTTTTCGCGTTCGAGCGAGGTCCCCTGCGAACGCAAAAAGTCATCCAATTCGCGACGCGAGCCGGCCCCTGCCCGCTTCAGCAAACCGGGCACCACCTGTTTCTCGAACCCCTCGTCGATCTGCCGCCGCACCTCGGGAAGCCCTTCTGCGGGAATGTTGCGCTGTGCGTCGAGGAAGACCAGCAGGGTTTGGATCTGGCTCCTGAGCACTTGATCGAGCATTTGGGCGCGAAGCTGCTCAGACTGAATCACGAGTTGGTCGGGCGAACCGTTCTGCCGGGCAAAGGCCTCTTCGATGGCTCGACCCAGGTCAGCGGCGAGGGCCTCCTGCTGCGCTGCCAGGGCTTCGTCGGGGATTCTGCCGCGGTTCCGTTCGACAATCGTCGGGACTTGCGACAGCACGTCGCGTACGGTCACGATCTCCTTGCCCACTCGGGCGACGACGTGCGCGCCGATGAAAGGGCGGGCGGACATAGCGCCAACGGGGAGCGATTGTCCTGGAGGCGGGGCGCCACCGCCCGCCTCAACGCCGGCCGCCTCAACGCCGCCCGCCGAACCCGGCCAATGCTCCGGCCGCGCGACCGGTGGCGGCGCGGCGGGCGCGGACTGCCGCATTCCGGGCGTGGTCGCCGGCGTCGTGTATCGGCCGTAGTCGGGCATCGCCGGATCGTACGGCTGGGCGAAGGCGAACCTACCCCCCGTCGCGCAGAGGATGGCGACCCACATCACACAATACGTTGCATGGTTGCGCAAAGCGGCGTTCCGTTGCGATAGCAAAAGGTTCAGAAACCGGTTCTTCCGTTTCCAGGTGCCAGGCAGTTTCTATTTCGGGGACGGCACACGGCGTGTGCCTACCACAGTATCGCGGCTTGGCACCTAGAAACGGAAGAGTACAGAAACTCCCCCGGAGTATAACGAGACGGTCAGCTTGGACGCAACAGCGATTTGGCGGCCTCGACCACCGCGCCCGGCGAGCTAACTCCTTGGTTGAGCGGAAGATACGCACTGCGGCCATCGACCACGCGAAGGCGTTTCCCGCTGCGGTCGGCCAGCCGCGATATCGGCGCGCCGGCGCGGTATCCCAGCACAAGGAAACCATCCTCCAAATGGAGTCGATGAACCCCCCACGTGCGGGCCGCAATCCGGAGTTCGGCAAGCTCCAGAAGCTGCTGCGCCGGGGGCGGCGGGCTGCCGAACCGATCGGCCAGCTCCATGGTGAAGTCGTCCAACTGCCCCTGCTCGCTTACGCGGGCCAATCGGCGGTACAGGTCGATCTTCGAGCGCATGTCGGGCACGTAGTGGTGGGGCAGGTAGGCTTCGACGGGCAGGTCGATATCCACGTCGACCTCCGGGGCCGGCGGCAGGCGTTGGAGGCTCCGCACGGCCTGTTCCAGCAAGGAGCAGTACAGTTCGTATCCCACCACCGCGATATGGCCGCTTTGTTCGGTGCCCAGGATATTGCCCGCCCCGCGTATCTCCAGGTCGCGCATCGCAATGGAGAACCCGGCGCCCATGTCGCTGAACTCTTCGATGGCCCGCAGGCGCTTCGCTGCGTTTGGGGTGAGGTTTTTGCGAGGGTCGATCAGCAGGTAGCAGTACGCGCGATGCTTGTAGCGGCCCACCCGGCCGCGCAACTGGTGCAGGTCGGCCAGGCCGTACCGGTCGGCGTCGTCGATGAACATCGTATTGGCGTTGGGAATGTCCAGCCCGCTCTCGATGATCGTGGTGGCCAGCAAGATGTCGCAGCGCCCCGATACGAAATCGAACATCACGCGCTCCAGCTCGTGCTCGCGCATCTGGCCATGGCCGACGCCGATGGACGCCTCGGGCACGATTTCTTCCAGGCGCCGCTTGACGGCGAAAATATCTTCCACCCGATTATGGACGAAGAACACCTGCCCGCCCCGGGCAAGTTCCCGCTCGACGGCATGGCGGACCAGTTCGGGCTGGAACCGGGTGACGCGGGTTTCGACGGCCAGGCGGTCTTCGGGCGGTGTTTCCAAATTCGAAATATCGCGAACGCCCAGCAGGCTCAGGTGCAGTGTGCGAGGGATGGGTGTGGCCGTCATGGTGAGCACGTCTACGGTGGAACGCAGCGCCTTGAGATGCTCTTTCACCTCCACGCCGAAACGCTGCTCCTCGTCGATGATCACCAGTCCCAGGTTGTGGAAACGCACGTCGCGCTGGGCCAGTCGGTGCGTGCCGATCACAATGTCGACGCCGCCTTCGGCAAGCCGCCGGATCACGTCGGCCTGCCGGCCCCGCGTAAGGAACCGTGAAAGCGAGGCGATCTGGAAGGGGAACTCGGCCATGCGGGCGGTGAAGGTCCGGTAATGTTGCTCCGCCAGGATGGTGGTGGGCACGAGGATGGCCACCTGATAGCCCGCCTCCACCGCCTTGAACGCCGCGCGCATGGCCAATTCCGTCTTGCCGTAGCCCACGTCGCCGCACAGAAGCCGGTCCATCGGCCGCGTCCGGGTCATGTCGGCCTTGATCGCTGCAATGGCGGAATCCTGATCGGGCGTTTCCTGATAGGGGAAGGAGGCGTCGAACTCGCGCTGCCATTCGGTGTCGGGCGGGAAGCCGATCCCCGGCCGGGAGGCGCGGGTGGCTTGCAGTTCCAGCATATCGGCGGCCAGGTCGGTAACCGCCTTCCGGACCCGGGCTTTCTGCTTCACCCACGTTTGGCCTCCCAGCCGCGCCAGGGTAGGCCGCCGTTTGGTCCCGCCCACGTACTTCTGCACCAGGCCGATCTTCGAGCTGGGCACAAAGAGCCGGGTGCCGCCGTGGAACTCCAATTCCAAATGCTCCTCGCGCCGGGGCCCTTTCTCCAGGAGTGTCAGGCCGCGATACCGGGCAATGCCGTGTGCCACGTGGACCACGAGTTCGCCCTGCCGCAAATCGAGAAAACTGTCGATGACGCGGCCCAGCCGGCGCTGGGCGGGCCGGGCCAGGTCGTCGCGATGGAACAGCTCCCCACTGCTGAGCAAGACGATTCGTTCAGGCACCAGCCGGAAGCCCTTCGAAAGCATGCCCAGGGGAAAGTACAGCCGACCCTGCCGCGCCGCCTCCGTTTCCGCAAACAGTTCGCGCAGGCGCTGC
>SKZG01000467.1 GCA_007127495.1 Planctomycetales bacterium | reverse complement strand
TCCAGGGCCAGGGACTTGACCGGGGAGGGTCTGAGCTTCCGGCCTCGCCCGGCCGGACGGTCCGGCTGTGTCACCACTCCCACCACCTCATGGCCCTCGCGTTTGAGAAGCCACGCGGCCACGCTGCTATCGACCCCCCCTGACATGGCTACCACAATTCGCATAGGCATACTGGAAGTGTACCGGCCGAAGGCCGCTGGGGAAAGCAGCGTGTTGGCGCATCGCGGCCTGCGAGCGCCTAACCCGGCGTGGTTTAAGCTTTCACCCTAGCCCTCTCCCCGAGGGAGAGTGGACGTGTACCCCTCACCCTTGCCTTTTCCCGGAGGGAGGGGGGGAATGTGGCGCAAACCCGCCTATGCGGTTTTCTGCCAATCGGTATAATCGTGCATACAGACCCATCGGTATCCAAGAAGGCGAAACATGGAACGTGAATTGATTGATCGTGCCCAGGCTATTCAAGACCGGATTCTCCAATTACGAGACTCTCTTTGACTATGCCGGCAAGCAGGCACAGGCGGAGGAGATTGAGCAGCGCATGGCCGCGCCCGACTTCTGGAACCATCAGGAGGCCGCCCAGGAGACCGTGGGCCGACTCAAAGGGCTCAAAAGCGTCCTGAAGCCAATGGACGAGGCGATCCGGCGGGTGGAAGATCTCGCTGCCATGCTCGAAATGGCCGAGGAGGATCCCGCCTTCGACGCCGAGGTGCCCGGCGAGATCGAGCAGCTCGAACGCCTTGTAGCCGCCCTGGAGCTGCAAACGCTGCTCAGCGGCCCGATGGACGACCATTCCGCCATTTTGAGCATCCATGCCCGCGACGGCGGCACCGATGCCAACGACTGGGCCGACATGCTCCTGCGCATGTACCTGTCGTGGGCGGAGGGCCAGGGGTACGACGTCGAGTTGCTCGATCGGCAGGACAACGAGGAGGCGGGCATCAACAGCGCCACGATTGCGGTGCGCGGGCCGCTGGCCTACGGGTTCCTTAAGGGCGAGCAGGGCATCCATCGGCTCGTGCGCATCAGCCCGTTCAACTCGGAAGGCAAACGCCAAACCAGTTTTGCCGCAGTCGACGTGTCGCCCGAGGTGGCTGACACCATTGAAATCGATATCTGCGACGACGACGTCCGGGAAGACATCTTCCGGGCCAGCGGCGCCGGCGGCCAGCACGTGAACAAGACCTCGAGTGCGATTCGACTGACACATTTCCCCACCAACACAGTGGTCCAGTGCCAGAGCGAGCGCAGCCAGCACAAGAATCGGGCGACGGCGTGGAAGATGCTCCGCTCCCGGTTGGCGGCACTCGAAGAGGCGAAGCGCGAGGCCGAGGTGGCCGCCAAATACAGCAACATGCCCAAGGTGGGCTTCGGTTCGCAAATACGCAGCTATTTCCTGCACCCGGATCAACGCGTGAAAGACTCGCGCACCGGCCACATGGCTACCAGCTTCCACAGCGTCTTGGACGGCAACATTCAGGGGTTCCTCGACGCCTACCTGCGCTGGCGGAGTGGCAACTATTGAGGCTGGACCTTTCTTGTCACCTTTCCCTTTGAAGGACTTCGACCATGCATTACGACGATCCGCAGTCACCGTACAACGAAGCGACTTTTTCCGCCGAACCGCCGCAGCGGGGCTGGTTCGCCCGCAATTGGTTCTGGTTCATCCCCTTGGCCGTCGTCCTGCCGATCGTCATCTGTCTGGGCTGCTGCACGGGGCTGTTCACGTTCGGGGTGGGCATGTTGAAGACCAGCCAGCCCTATACGCAAGCCCTGGCGGCCGTGCGGGAAGATCCGCGAGTGCAGGACGCGATCGGCACGCCCATCGAGGACGCAACGTGGATTCCCGCCGGCGAGATCAACGTGACCAACGATCACGGCGAAGCCCGGCTCACGTTCACCGTTCGGGGTCCGAAGGGCCGCGCTCAGGTGCGCACCGCCAGCCGCATGATCGAGGGCACATGGAGCATGACCGAATTGGTCGTTACCATCGAAGAGACCGATGAGCGCATCGTGCTCGGCCTGCCCGACAACGACGAGGCCGAAGACGCCCCGCTGTGGCAGCCATGACGCGGCCGCTTCGCCAACGGTAACAGTTCACCGGACTTCGAGCATGCGCTGCAAAGCCAGCAGCGCCCCGCGGGCGGTTTCCGGCTCGACTTCGATCACGTTCACCGGCGTGCCCGCCGCCAGGTTTTCCACTGACCAGCACAGATGCGTCAGGTCGATGCGGTACATGGTGGTGCAAAGGCATGCGACATCGGCCAGGAAGTAAATGTGCTGTTCCGGGTGCTCGTGTTTCAGCCGGTTCACCAGGTTTAGTTCGGTTCCGATTGCCCAATGCGTACCCGGCGGGGCCTGCTCAACGGCCTGGATGATTGCCGCGGTGGATCCGGAAAGATCCGCCCGCTCGACGACCTCCATCATACATTCGGGATGCACGATCACACGGCCTTCGGGGAACTTTTTCCGGAACCGCTCGACGTGTTCGGGCCGGAACACCTGGTGGACGCTGCAATGCCCGGTCCAAAGGATCACACGGCTTTGCGTGAGTGCGTCGGGTTCGAGGCCGCCCAGTTCGCGGGCGTGCGGGTTCCAAAGCGGCATCTGCTCCAGCGGAATACCCATCGCCAGGGCCGTATTGCGTGCCAAGTGCTGGTCGGGAAAGAAGAGCACCCGGCTGCGGCGGGCGAAGGCCCATTCGATTGCCGCCCTCGCATTCGACGACGTACATACGATACCGCCGTGCCGCCCACAAAACGCCTTCAAGGCCGCCGATGAATTCACGTAGGTAATGGGCAGGAGGTCGGCCGTGTCAATCACCTCGCCGAGCTGCGCCCAACATTCCTCGACCTGGTCGATATCGGCCATGTCGGCCAAGGAGCATCCGGCGTCCAAATCGGGCAGGACGACGGGCACGCGCCGGCCGTCGCGCGCGGCGAGCCGCTCCGGCCGATTGGCCAGAATATCAGCCGTTTCGGCCATAAAATGGACGCCGCAAAAGACGATCGCCTCGCATTGCTCATCGGAAGCCGCCAGCGAGGCGAGTTTGTAGCTGTCGCCCCGGAGGTCGGAAAAGGCAATCACCTTGTCCTGCTGGTAGTGGTGGCCGAGAATGAGCAGTCGCGAGCCCATCGCGCGCTTGGCGCGCTCGATGCGCGACGTCAACTCGGCTTCACCTAGCGGCTTGTAGGGTTCCAGTTCGTATTTCAGGCGAGGTGCCGGTGCGCTGCTGGTCGACACGGTCACGGGACTTTCTTCAAAGGGGAGCGGGCTGGGGGAAATCGATAACTCGCTTCGCCCTCGCTGCGGGCGGTGGGTTTGAGCACCGCGTACGAGCCAACGCAAGCCAGCAAGCCGGCAATCGTCAGCGTCACGGCCACGAACAGCCAGTTGCGGTTCTGGCTGAGCGCCTCGGCGTATGCCCGCGCCTGAGGCGAAGGATACCGGTCGGCGCCGGTGCGCAGCTCCTGCCACATGCCCCAGGTTTGCAGGGGCGACATGCTTTCGACCGGCACGAGCCGGGGCTTGCTCCACTCCAGCCAGGCGGCCCACGGCACCCCGACACAAAGCAGGACGACTCCAAAGAACAAGCCTGCTTGCCGGCCTCCCCAGGCGGATTGCCGGCGGGCATCGCCGGCCTTCGGTTGGAGTTCCGCCTCCTGGGCCACAGGTTCCAGCGTCTTCAGTCGGTTCAGCGGCGGCACCTCGACCGCCGTGCCGCATGGACAGGTGATCGACTCACCCGCCTGGCGCGGCGCAACGGCCAGCCTTTGGCCACAAGAACAGGGTAGCAGGTAGTGTTGGGTCATGGGATACCGGGCATGGCCAATCGTGAAGGGTCCTCGTAGCGGGGCCTGACCTTGGGCTCCGGCCGGACCACCGGCGCGTAATCGTGGTCGCGTTTGCGGGCAACGCGGGCGCGGAGAATGCGATCGGCTCTGGGAATGACGATGTTTGCGTGCGGATTGATGGCCACTTCCACCGGGTCGCGCGGTTCGCGGCGTTGGAGCATCGCCAACACGTCGAGCCCCCGCACCACGCGCCCGAATACGGTGTGTCGGCCATCGAGGTGGGGCGTGGGCACGAAATTGATATAAAACTGCGACCCCCCGGTGTGTGCGCCGCGGTGGGCCATGGCCACGCTGCCGCGGAAGTGCTTGCGGGCGCCGTCTTCGTAGGCTTCACAGCGAATCGTATAGCCGGGGCCGTCGGTTCCGTCGCCCTTGGGGCACCCGGCCTGGGCCATGAACCCCTCCTTCACCCGATGGAAGGTGAGGCCGTCGTAGAAACCTTTCTCCACCAGTGCGATAAAATTCGCCACGGTGTTCGGGGCCTGGTCCTCGAACAGTTCGATTTCGATTTCGCCCTTGTTAGTGTGGAGCACCACGCGCGGCAGATTGCGAGCGGCGGTTTCGGCCTCGCGCAGCGCCCTCTCCTCAGCCCATGCTTTCGTACTGTATTCCAAGGTGGCGGCGCTCTTACGGCCCGCCTCGTCCAGGGCGTTCAAGTCCCTTGCCCGCCGCAGGTGGTTTCGGGCCAATTCGAACTGGTTCGAGTTGTATGCAGCCACGCCGGCCAGGTTATAGAGCTGAGGGATTTTGACTTCGTTGTCGATCAGAAGCTGGGCCAGGCGGAGGGCATCTTCGTAGCGCTCGGCCGCCATTTCCAACCCTAATACGCCGAGGAGAAAGCGGGCCAAGCCCTGGTCGGAGGGGTCGTCGACGAATGCCAGGACCGCCGCATCGATCAATTCGCGTTCAAGAGCCTGCCCCTGCCGGACCACCTCGGCGTATCGCGTCTCGATCGGCTCGCGGCGCGAGGGATGGGCCGTGCGGTACTCGATGTCGACGGCGCGCAGTTGCTTCATTACGTCTTTCCACCGCTCGAACGTACGTTCAAACGCCTCCTGCTCCCGGCTCTTACGCTGCTGCCGCTGCTCTGCGCGCTGCGAGCCCACCAGCGCCGTGGCGTCCGGCGGCGGACCGCAGCCGGCGAACGCCAGCAGCGCGGCCAGCAGGGCACAAGCGGCCGTTGCGGTTCGGAAATGCGGAATGGGGCAGGTCACGAAAAACGTCTCCGGAAATGGGTGGTCGGTTGCCCGGCCGGACGGGCACTGGTCCATTTTTCGGCCAAACAGCGTTATTCTCAGAGAAAGACGATGGCCGAAAACATGGCACTGACCCCTCACCGGCCAAGGGGGACACGTCAACCGCCTTCTTCCATTTTACCGCGATTGGGCGAAACCGAGTAGGCGGGCACTGTTGCCAATGACGCCAATCTCGCCAACCACGTGCAGGGCGGCCCCCATCAGCGGGCCAATCTGACCAATCGAGGCAAGCCACACGAAGCCGATCGAAATGACCGCGCCGATGAGGATGTTCTGGTTGATCGTGCGCCGGGTGCTCCGGGCGAGTTGGACGGTCATGGGCAGGCGGCCCAGGTCGTTGGTCATCAGGGCCACGTCGGCGCTTTGCAGGGCCACGTCAGAGGCCACCGCCCCGAGGGCCACACCCACGTCGCCACTGGCCAAGGCGAGCGCGTCGTTCACGCCGTCGCCCACCATCATGACAAACCCGGTTTCACACTCGTGCCGGACCACGGCCAGCTTCTGTTCCGGCAGCACCTCGGCAATCACCTCGTCGACCAAAAGCGTTGCGCCGATCTGCTCGGCCACTTCGCGGCGGTCGCCGGTCAGCAGCACGGCGCGGCGAATGCCCAGGGTGCGCAGGGTTTCGACGGCCTCGCGGGCTTCGGGGCGTGCCACGTCGGCCAGCAGCAGGCAGCCGAGCGGGCGAATCGTTCCGTCCGCGCTATTGCGTTCGGCCACCCACACCACCGGGCCGGGGTGTTCGGGGTTCCCCGGCGCGTCGGCCCCTTCGGCAACGATCCAGTCGCGCCGGCCCAGCATCGTTATGTGAGAGTTGCTGCGGGCCCGCATTCCCTTGCCCGGCAATTCCTCGATATTCGTACCCGGCACGACCTGCGGCGCCGTGATGCCGCGCGCGGCGGCGGCCTCGACAACCGCACGGGAAACAGGATGCCGCGATGCCGCGGCGCAGGTGAGCGCGCGTTCCAGCAGCGACACCTCGCCGATGCCGCTCATCGCGTCGATGCCTACCAGTTCCAGCTTTCCGAGGGTTACCGTGCCCGTCTTGTCGAGCACCACGGTGTCCACGTCAGCCAGGGCTTCGAGGAACTTGGTGTTTTTAATGAGGATGCCCAGCCGGGACGCGGCAGCCAGGGCGGCGACCATGGCCGTGGGTCCCGCCAGAATGAATGCGCCGGGACAGCCCACGATCAGCACGGCCACCGCCCGCGACATGTCGCGCGTGATGAACAGCACCACCGCGGCGATGATCAGAATGACCGGCACGTAATAGCCGGCGTATTGCTCGATGAGTTTCATCACCGGCGTCTTCGACTGTTCGGCCTCCTGAAGTAGTTCGACCACGCGGCCCAAAGCGGTGGTGGCGCCGGTTTTGGTTACCCGCACACGCAGGAGGCCGGAAAGGTTGACCGTGCCGGCAAACACCAGACTTTCGGGTTCGACGTCTTCCGGGGCCGACTCGCCGGTGATCGACGACTGGTCGACCGCCGAGACCCCGTCGATGATCTTGCCGTCGGCGGCGATGGTATCGCCGGGGCGCACGAGGATGAGGTCGCCCGGTTTGAGGCTGTCGGGGTCCACGTCCTGCTCGCCGTCGGTCGTAATGAGCGTGGCGCTGCGCGCGTGCAGGTGGCGCAACCCCTCGATGGCCGCCTGCGCGCCCAGCACGCTCCGCTCTTCGAAGAAGTGGCCC
>SKZG01000073.1 GCA_007127495.1 Planctomycetales bacterium | reverse complement strand
ACAGCCCCCGAAAGCGGTCACCTCATCATGGGAATTATGCGCTTTCGTGATGCCGCACGATAGCCCCCTCGGTCATGTAGATGACGTCTTCGGCGATGTTGGTGGCACAGTCGGCGATGCGTTCCAGGTTGCGGGCGATGGCTATCACCCGCATCAGGGGCGGCGTGTCGTCCGGATTCTGGCGGATGAGTTCTTCGGCGCCCAAGCGAATCTCGCGCTTCATGGCGTCCACGGCGTCGTCCCGTGAGCAAACATCCTTGGCCAGCTCCGCATCCAGATTCACCAAGGCGTCGAGGCTGTCATGGAGCATGGATTGCGCCTTCTCCGACATGCCGGCCAGGTCGAATGGAACGGTAAAGGCCGGCATCAGCGCCAGCGCCCGGGCCTTTTTGGTAATGTTCACCGCCAGGTCGCCGATGCGTTCCAGGTCGTTATTGATCTTCAGCGACGCAACGATCAGCCGCAAATCGACGGCTACGGGCTGGTGGAGCGCAAGGGTCTTCAAACATTCTTCCTCGATTTCGATCTCGCGCTGATCGACGTCCTGGTCGCGACGTTCGACCGCATTTGCCAGTTCCTCGTCGCGTTCCAGCAGCGCCCGCACCGCATTGCTTACCTGCTCTTCGACCAGCGCGCACAGCGCCAACAACGAACGCTTGATCCGTTCCAATTCTCTTGACAAAAGCACCGACATAGTGACGATTTCCCTGTAAATGGTCTCAGCTTAAACGGCAAGCGCCACCGCCGACCTTGCGTCGGTGGAGCCGATGTTTGAGTTAGCCGAAGCGGCCGGACACATAGGCCTCGGTCTGTTCTTCCGCCGGATTCATGAAAATGGTTTGCGTGTCGTCGTATTCAATCAGCTTTCCCAAGTAAAAGAAGGCCGTGCGGTCCGACACCCGCGCCGCCTGCTGCATGTTGTGCGTCACAATGATAATGGTATACTCTTTCTTCAATTCGTCAATGAGGTCCTCGATCTTGCCGGTGGCCACGGGGTCGAGCGCCGAGCATGGTTCGTCCATCAGCAGGATTTCCGGCCGGTTGGCGATGGCCCGGGCAATGCACAATCGCTGCATCTGGCCGCCGGAGAGGCTGAATGCGCTCTCCTTCAGCCGGTCCTTGACCTCGTCCCAGAGGGCGGCGCCGCGCAGGGACCGCTCGACGGTTTCGTCGAGTTCCGCCTTCTTGTTGCGGCCGGCCACGCGCAAGCTGTACACGATGTTCTCGTAAATAGTCTTTGGGAACGGGTTCGACTTCTGGAAGACCATGCCAATGCGTTTACGCAGGGAAATCACTTCCAAATAGCGGTCGTACACGCTCTGGCCGCCGATCAGAATATCGCCCTGGTGCCGGATGCCGTCAATCAGATCGTTCATCCGGTTGATATTTCGCAGCAGGGTTGTTTTCCCGCAGCCCGAGGGGCCGATCAGCGCGGTCACTCGCCGTTCGGGAATGTCCATGTTCACGTCGAACAGCACCTGGGTCGTGCCGTAGAAGAAGCTGTAGTTGCACACCTGAATGTGCTGCAAGTTGACGTCGGCGTCGGCCTCGGGCTTTCGCTGGGCGACTTCGACGCGGCGCTGGCGCACGGCCTGGGCGACGTCGACTGCCGGGGCGGAGTCGGGAGATGCTTCGTTCATTGAGTATCCTTCGAGCGATTTCAAAACTTGTCGGTCGCGTATTTCTTGCGAAGATGATTCCGGACGAGAATGGCCAGCAGGTTCAAGACAACCACCAGCAGAATCAACACCAAGGTGGTGGCGAACACCATCGGTTTCGCCGCTTCCGAGTCGGGCGACTGGAAGCCGAGGTCGTAAATGTGGAACCCCAGGTGCATGAACTTCCGTTCGAGGTGGATGAACGGGAAAATGGCATCGACCGGCAGGTTCGGCGCCAGCGCCACCACGCCCACGAGCATCAGCGGCGCCACCTCGCCCGCCCCGCGGGCCATGGCCAGCACCAGGCCCGTGAGGATGCCGGGGGCTGAAGCGGGCAGCACAAGGTAGCGAATCGTCTGCCACTTCGAGGCACCGCAGGCGAGCGAGCCCTCGCGGACGCCGCGCGGCACGGCGGCCAGGGCCTCCTCGGTCGCCACGATCACCACCGGCACGGTCATCAGGGCGAGCGTCAGCGCCGCCCAAAGGATGCCGGGGGTGCCGAAGGTGGGCGTGGGCAAGGCCCGATCGTAGAAGACCCGGTCGATGTTCCCACCCACGAAATACACGAAAAAGCCCAATCCGAAAATCCCGAACACGATCGACGGCACCCCCGCCAGGTTGTTGATCGCGATTCGCACCGCCCGCACCAGCGGACCTTGCTTGGCGTATTCCCGCAAATAGATCGCTGCCATGATGCCGAACGGCATGACGGCGACGCTCATCAAGAGCGTCATCACAAAGGTGCCGAAGATGGCCGGAAAGATACCACCCTCGGTGTTGGCCTCGCGCGGGTACCCGCTCAGAAAGCCCCAAATGTGGCCGGCGAATAACCGGGCGCGGCCGGCCAGGGTCAGCCGGTTCGGATAGTAGTAGTGAACGACTTGGCCCAGGGGCATGGAGCGCTCGTCGCCGGTCACAAGCCGGTAGACCAGGCGGTTCTCCTCCTGTTTCGCCCGCAGGGCAGCCGCCTCTGCGGCCAGGGGCTCGTACTTCGCGCGAAGTTGCTCCATGCGATCGCGGACACTGTCGCGGGCGGCCTGCTGCTCGGGCGTGAGGGCGTCCTGCCGAGAGTAGAACCGCTCCTCCAATTCCAGATCGCGCATCTGCAGGTTGATTTGTCCGATGGCATGGCGTTCGATTCGGGTGATCGCGGCGCGCCTCGCGTTTACCTCGTCGACCAGCTTGTGCAGCGTACTGTCGAAGGCCGGATCGTCGGCCTCGATCGGGTCGGCATCCTGAAGCTCCAGCCGGATGGGAAAGAAGATGGCATCGCCCCATTCCATGCGCTCGGCGCGGATCACCTCTTCCGGGTAGGAGACCCTTTCGATGTCTCCCGCGCTGAAGTACGCGAACGATTGCCCGAAAGCATCACGATTCCCCAGGAACAACTGCTTTTCGCGGCGGTCGGCCGGATTGGGGCTGTCGCGTTGTTCGGGGGTCAGGTCGCGCATGTCGCGGTCCTGCTCGATCAAAATGACCCCCAGGGCTCGGGTTCCGTCACGGAACCGGGTGGCGCCGTCATCCTGGAACTCGACCAGCGCCACATGGCGCGGCCAGAACACGCTCACACCATTATACACCACCAGGGCCAACAGCAGGACGATCATGGTCAGGCCCACCGTCAAGCCCATGCCGGTGACCCAAACATAGGTTTCGCCCGCCGGCCGCCCGGAACCGGATGCCGGCGCCGAAGGCCGAGGGGTACTCTGTGCCGCGTGGTCGTCTACTTGTTTCATGCTTCATCCCGGGAGGGCCGTGTTGCCCAATATGTGCCGTTCACTTCTGATTATTCCACCGCCCGATACTTTTCTCGCAAGCGCTGCCGCATAACCTCGGCGACCGTGTTCACGGCGAAGGTCATCAGGAACAGCACCATGGCGCCGAGAAACAGGGTCCGGTACAGGGTTCCAAGATACGGCGCCTCGGGCAGTTCTACGGCGATGTTCGCCGAAAGCGTCCGCATTCCGGTAAATGGGTTGAACTCGGTCACGGGCGTGTTTCCCGTGGCCATCACCACGATCATGGTTTCGCCCACCGCGCGGCCGAGGCCGATCATCACGGCGGAAAACGTACCGGCCGACGCCGTGGGCACAACGACGCGAACGGCCGTTTGCCACCGGCTGGCGCCCAGTGCCAGGGAACCTGAGCGGAACGCCTCCGGCACGTTCGACAGCGCGTCTTCGGTGATGGTGAAAATGATCGGAATCACCGCAAAGCCCATCACGAACCCCACCACGAAAGCGTTCCGCTGCTCGAAGCCGAGCCCGGTGGCGCGCGGAAACCACAGCCGGAAGTCGGCAATGACCAGTCCGGTGTCCGGGTCTTCGACCACGAACAGGAACTGCTCGGCCAACGCCCCTAAGTGCCAGCCCGCGTAGGCAATCAAAACCATGAACGGTACGAAAGCGATGAACTCGTACCCCGGCTTCAGTAGCATGCGGATGCGTTGCGGCAGTTGCCCCCACAGGTAGCCGATGCCGAACGCCCCCACAATTACCCCCAACATGGCGCTCAACACCGACGGCACGGCGTTGCTGATGATCGGCGCCAGCCACAACGCGGCAAGAAAGCCGAGCACGACCGACGGGAGCGACGCCATGATTTCCATAGTGGGCTTCACATATCGCTTGACTGCCGGATCGAGGAACTGGGAGGTGTAGATGGCGGCCAACAGGGCAATGGGCAGCGCGAAGATCATGGCGTACAGCGTGCCCTTCAGCGTCCCGATGATCAGCGGGACCAGCGACAGTTTGCGTTCGAAATCGTCGCGCCCGCCGGTCGATTGCCACGAATACTCGGCCGTGGCCTGCCCCTCGTATTGAATCTTGCCGAAGAAAGTTCGCCAACCGGCTTGCGGATGCGGGTCGTGCAGGTCGTAGAAATGCAGAGAATACTGGTCGTCAAGGAAGAGGAGCCGGTTATACCGCGGGCCCAGCGCCGCGAGCGTCGCCTGGACCGGCAAGTCCTCCTGCCACCGGATGGTTTCGGTCGTGCCGTACCGCAGCGAAGCGACGCGGCCGTCGCCGATGAGGAACGCCTTGTTCCGCATGGAGGCCGAGTAGAAGACGGCGCCGCGGTCCAAATCAGGGAAGGTCTTCGTGTGGCCCCAAATACGCATGTCCGCTTCCGGATCGCGGTAGATGCTGTACACCCGGTTCGCACCGCAATGCGCGGTCAGCACCAACGACACATCGCCCAGCAGGAAGTCCATCGTGGCGATTCGCCGGTCTTCGCGGTCCTCGAACGGGACGAACACCTGCCGCCGGGTGAACTCCTGTCCGTCGAAGTGAAGGTACACGACGCTGCCGTCCGTGTTGCCAATGAGCACGGCGTCTGCGTCGCGGGGTATGGCTAGCTGTTCCGGCTCTCCGGTTAGGAACTCCGTCAGATCGTACGACCGCTCGACCGAAAGCTCGCCGGCGCCCAGCAGCGTGCGTTGCTGGGCCAGCGATACCGCATGCAATTCGAACTCGCCTTCGACCTCCTGCGTGGCGGCGACGAGCTTCTGCACCCCGGAACCGCCGTAGGCCAGCTTCCGGACCGGCACGCCTTCGCGGCCGATGCGCAACAGGGGCGTTTCGTCCAGTTCCACGGCAACCTCGCGGCCACCCCGTTCGGGGAAGGTGGCCTTGTACTGCACGTCCACGATTGCGAAACGGCCGTCGACGGTTCCATACAGCAGTTGCGTTTGCATTTCGTTGAATGCGACCGCCGAGACCGTCGCCTCGTCGGCCAGCCCAGGCGTCCGTGTGAAATGCCCCCGGTTGTGAGGGCCGCCCGGATCGACTGTATCGACGAAAAGTACCTCGCCCCCCGCGTTGACAAAAAACGGCAGTTCCGACCACTCGTCGGTGCCCATCACAACGTACTGGCCGGGCGGTACCGGCATGTCTTTCCGCCACTCGACCGTGGCGCCGCGGAACAAGGGAAAGACTTGCAGCAGAATGAACACGAAAATGAGGGAAACCGCGACGATGACCGAGAGTCCGCCCACCTTGATGAATTGGTTCATGAACCGGTCGAAATACAGGGTGGCCCGCCGGACGACGAACCGTTCCGGGACGGCTCTCTGTTGCCTTTTCTGCATTGCAAAAACCTTTCCGTACGGCGATGGCCCAATGCCACTTACTTTGGGGGCATTCTGTTAGCGGAGCGGCGCGAGCCGCCCGGTTTTCCGACTGTAATAACGGACGGCTCGCGCCGTGCCGCTACAAAGTAAGTGGCATTGGGCGATGGCCGCCGGGATGTGCATCCTGTGGCATACCATGCTTCGGACGCTCCCCCGGCGGCCATGCGCCTTGGACGAAACCACTTATTGAAGCTGCTTCATCGTATCAGCCGTCACGGCCGACGGCAACGGGAAGAAACCGTCGCGCACGACGATCTCCTGGCCCTGCCGCGAGTTGATGAAGCGGACAAACTCGTAGGTCAGCCGGTCCATCGGCTCGCGCGGGTTCCTGTTGACGTAGACCATCAGGAAGCGCGCCAGCGGGTACTTGCCGGCCAGAGCGTTCTCCGGCGTCGGCGCGAAGTGCTCCTTGCTGTTGCCCGGCCCAACCTTGGGCATCCGCACGCCGGAGGTGGCGTAGCCGATACCGGAATAGCCGATGCCGTAGCGGTCGGCCGTGATCGACTGCACGACGGTGGACGAGCCGGGTTGTTCCTGGTAGCGGTCGCCGTCGAAGTCGCCGCCGCCCAGGGCGATGTTCTTGAACACGCCGTAGGTGCCGCTGACGGCGTTACGGCCGTACAGCGAGATCGGCCGGTCGGCCCAGTCGCCGGTCAGGCCCACCTGGCCCCAGGTCCGGATCGGGCGGCCGCCCAGCCGGTAGGTGCTCGAGAAAATCGCATCGATCTGCTGAAGGTTCAGGCCCTCGATTGGGTTGTCGCGGTGGACGAATACGGCCAGCGCGTCAATGCCAACCCGGACCGCCGTCGGCTTGTAGCCGTACTTGGCTTCGAAGCGGTCGATCTCGGTGCCGGTCATTTCCCGGCTCATGGGCCCGATCTGCGCCGTGGCGTCGATCAGCGCCGCCGGAGCCGTGCTCGACCCCGCACCTTGGACCTGGATGTTGACGTTCGGGTAGATTTCCCGGAACGCCTCGCCCCACATGAGCATCAGGTTGTTCAACGTATCGGAACCGACCGAGTTGAGGTT